>CAZNOV010000053.1:0-8470 GCA_964574725.1 uncultured Nitrososphaera sp.
CTTCTTCATCTATGTCGCGAAAAACGATGAATGGCAGCGCATGCAGAAAGAAGACTGGGACTATGTTGCGGCAATGGCCAGATTCTTCAAATGGTGGATGCATCGCTATTTTGATTTTGACCTTGCGGTAGAGTCCGACATTCTGCCTGTTATACCAGGGAGGCTTTTCGACAGAATGTCGGTCGCATATCTCATCAGAGACCATTCGGACAGAGGAAACGACGTTTTACACTTTTACCTGGCCTATTTTAAGCCGCTCTGGACCGACTGCAATACCGAAGGCTACACCGCGCCGAACCTTGGGATTGCTTGGTGGCAGCGGCCTGAAGCCAGCGTCTCCGATACCGAGCGCCAAGCCTTATTTGCAAAAGTAAACTCTCCAAGGGTTTCGCACATTCTCGCACATGAAATATTGAGAATGAAGGGAAGGACCAAAAAGAACTATTTTGGCAAAGTCCACGAACTCTGGGACAGGCACCTGCATGACAACCTTCCCTATCTGTACTTTGACAGCCAGTTCAAGAGAGTGAACAAGGACGACACGTACAAGTTTTCAACTCTTGATCCGGCCAAGATCACTGAATAATTGGCAACAAATATCAACGGCCCTCGGCAGCTACAAGGTGCTTGCATCTGGAAGAGGGCCTTGCAAAGTCAGGAGCTGTCGTATCTTCTGCAGGCGTCGCGATGCTCGTCGCGTTTTTGGCTGTCTTGCTCGCTTTTCCGGTTAGCAAGGAGTGCGGAGCGGACGGTTCCGACTGCGCCTATTTCTCTACTGCCCCCGATACGCTCAGCGTCATCGTCCAACCCGGCTACCTTGCGAGCTCTCTCTCCGTCATTGCAGCAGGCGTCTTGATGGTCAGATTAGGACGATGGCGAGAGTCCAGAAAGACAGCGAGCAGGGTCTAGACATGCAATGACGGCAGTCACAACAGCGCGCCTGCTATAAATACAGCAAGTCAGAGATGATTTTCTATTGGGCAAGGTCAAATTTGGTGAATCGGAAACTCGCTTCTTGAAGCGAAATGAAATGTGCAGGATAGCTACGTCCAGAAATAACATTCCCCACGTCGTCCCTGTGTCCTACATTTTTGACGAAGGCGCTTTCATATTCGCGACTGACTATGGTACGAAGAAACTTGAAAACATCCAAAACAACAACCGCGTTGCGCTTACCGTTGATGTCTACGGCGCCACAGGGAACAAGGCGGTGTGCGTCCAAGGAACCGCAGAAGTTATCGATGATGGCGGCGAATTCGAAAGACTCTACAGAATTTTTGACAGGAAGTTTGAATGGGCGAGAAGCAACCCATGGCATCCGGGAGAAGCTCCCTTTGTCAGGGTGACCCCAAAAAGAAAGGTCAGCTGGGGAATCAAATGACATGGCAATCCGGAAAAAGCTCGGCGATATCGCTGGCAGAGTCTGTGAAGCCTTGCTACCTATCAGGCAAGAATACTTTCTGGGACGAGGGGACAGGGTGGCCATTTGCACACTTTCCAGCATGGACCTCCTGAGCAGGATATCTTCCAGTCAAATAATGGAAAGCGTCGCCATCGCGGGAAGGCTGCTGTCGGAAAACAGAGGGATCGATGAAATGATCAGCTTCACGCTCAAGCATCCTAAACTCGAAAGAATAATTATCTGCGGGCGTGAAGTCAAAGGACACACTGCGGGCCAGGCACTCCTATCCCTAGTCAGTAGCGGGACTGACTCAAATGGCAGGATTATTGGAGCAATCGGGCCGTACCCATTCCTTCAATCCTCTCCGAGTGACGTTGAACGGTTTAGGAAGCAGGTCAAAATAGTAGACCTCATAGGTACGACTGACATCGGGGAGCTATCGAGGTTAATATCCTGAAGTCTGCCTTTCACGGTTTATGACATTCTTCTTGGTATACTCGCCCACGATGTCTGAAGGACTCATCCCCAGCTCGATCGACGCTTGAACAACAAAGTGCCAAATATCGATCAGCTCTTCTCTCGCCGCTGCAGCGTCAAACGGCACCGGTCTCTTCCACCACTTCCAGTTTGTCAGCCTCTGGAGCTCCACCGCTTCGTGGATTATCGCAGTCGAAAGTGCAGAAATTTTTCCCTCAACTGAACCGGGATAGCGCGAAAGGTCCATCATTGAGGCAAGGTCCTTTTGCATAGTGAACACTTTTTCAAGAGAGTCCATGTGTCTGCTTGAGATATGCTGATGTAAAAAGTTTTGAGCCGTAGTACCAGGGCCGCTGACAGGGTCCGGCCATGTTCGAAAGCTTTAAGGCACGAGATACCCTACAGGATAAGCCGATGGTCTCTTCTCCTAATTCCACAAAACATTCCGTGACAGATTCCAAGGCAGACGAAAGCAACTCGCCGGAATCCATGGGCAATGTTCTTAGCTCTTGCTTGGATATGCTGAGGATT
Organism: uncultured Nitrososphaera sp.; assembly: GCA_964574725.1. Classification (GTDB taxonomy): domain Archaea; phylum Thermoproteota; class Nitrososphaeria; order Nitrososphaerales; family Nitrososphaeraceae; genus Nitrososphaera. Next base: position 2,411 of record CAZNOV010000053.1, read on the forward strand.
GAGGACCCGGCGACCCGCAGAAAGGCAGTCGAGTTTGTTGGAAGCATCCCAGTTGGGACCGTGAACGCGTTTGGAAAGTGGATTACGGCAATGAAGGCGATAGCAGACTCGTGCGTGGTAAACGCCAGGCTCTTCTCTCAGTCCGAGGCGTGTGATTTCCTGACAGTTGCGGCAAAGGGGGTCGATCCAAAGAGGGCCGGGAGCAAGATTGTCAGCGACACGACATTTCATATCTATGTAGATATCATGGAAAACTACAACAAGGCAGGAAACAAACTAAAGCTGAATTATCCAAGAGTAATCGTCGACTCCATCTCTGCTCTTGACAAGGGTGTCGATACAAAGGGTGAAGCAGTGGGTATTTACGGGATAGACCGGTATTACCAAGAGCGAAAGCAGACAGCTCCAGAAGAGGACCCCGCAGCCAGCTATTCGACGAAGCCTTTCGTTGAGCCAAGCGGCGGCTCTCCATCAAGCAGAGCACCTCCCTCATTTAGCAATGAGCTGGTCGAAAGTCTTGCGCAGATAACGGGCAGACCAAGGAGGGATCTAGAGAGGTCGCTCATGAACTTGCAGACCCTGGAAATCAAAAAGATGGAGGATCTGTCTCAAAATTACAAGCGGTTGCAGAGATTCAGCAGGATTTCAAAATCCAGCCAGTTCAAGAAGGAGGTTGAAAAGGAACTGGGCCGGAGGCTTACGGAGAATCAACTTCAGCACGCTGCAAACTCGATACGGAAAGCGAGGCCCTACATAGAGAACGTGCTGGACGGCAAGTTCGTACCGCACGGCACTCATGGGATAAATCATGTCAAACACAATCTCGAGTATGGCTACCAGCTGATGGGCCTGATGGAACCACGCAAGAGGCGCTCATCTTAGGAGCAATTGTTTTCGTAAGACATCCGGGTATATCCATATGAAGAATTAGGGTGGTCCTCCTATCGGCAAGGTCGACGACCTTTGTGATACGGAGGGTCCCTAGGATTTATCGTGCGTACTGCGGTGCAGGTGAGACGCCTAGAAGATTATTAAACGTTTCCAATACGAGAAAACCCGTGGCTATTGCATCACTTATAGCGACTAACTCCAGATTTTTTCTTTGAATGTCCATTTCTTGTTGAACAAGAAATTGCCGATTGATGCGACAGCTACGCCAACTATGAGGGCGCGGAGATAGTCAACATCACCCCATTCGACTAGCGCATATACTATCGATAGTTGGAGCAAAGCACCTCCCGAGCTAAAGCCTGCAAAAAGTCCAAATTGCAGGGCCGTCTTTCTTCTCGCAAAGTCTCTGTCCTCAAAGGTCCATATCTTGTTGAGGAAAAAGTTTGAGGTAATGGAGAACGCGATTCCCGCAGCAGTACCATACAAGTACCATAGCGAAGGTAGTAGGATGCCAACTAGAGCGGAGACCGCATAATTGACCAGCAGGCCAGACGCTCCTACCGTATAGAATCTGCCGGCCTTGGAAAAGAATCGCACCGAAGTCCGTCCATGGTTTGTGGCGGAAATTGCGCCAAACCAGTAGAGTTTGTAAACTTCCCTGAGATAATCGAATACCACCGACGAGTCCACCTTGCTTGACCCAGCTCTCCTGTCCGTGAATCTGTACGGAATCTCCTTGACCTTGACCCCTTTGGTTTTGACAAGAATCTCCAGGAGCATCTTGTATCCAATGGCGTCGAAATTGACACCATTCATGATGTGACGCCTGAACGCAAAGAAACCCGACATGGGATCCTTTATTTCAACGCCCAGTCCGTATTGTGCTATTTTGGTCGCCCCCTTGCTCATGAGCTTACGCCTAATCGTCCATCCTGATATCGAGCTGCCACTGATGTACCGAGATGCAATTACGATGTCGCATTTCGCTTTTTGCAGCTCCTGGACCATCCGCGGGACAGTTTGTGGAGGGTGAGAAAAGTCGCTGTCCATGACCACGACTATTTCGCCAGATGCAGCGCGCACCCCATCAAGTATCGCAGAACTTAGTCCCATTTTTGAGGGCCTTCGAATTACTGATACGTACGTCACATTGCTCGCGGCTGATTTTGCGTATTCACTTGCAATATCGCCTGTGCCATCAGGCGAGTTGTCATCTACAACGATAATCTCGGACTTCAGTTCTGTGGGCAGTGAGCGGGTCACGGAGTCGAGCATACCGGAAATATTTTGTGATTCATTGTAAGTGGGGATAATGACGGACAAGCTCGCCTTGTTCGTTTTTGCTAGAGCCTTGGGCGCCGCCATTTCCAATACCTCGAAGGTAGGGAATACAGATATAAAATCATAGCAATGTGAAGTTGCCTAACATCGCATTATCCCGCAGCATGCCTATGCAGGACATTATGAAAACCTCAGGACGCGAACATTCCATGGTATCTAGACGTCGGCGATTCCTGCCGAAGACACCGTAAACAGTGCCGGGACTTTTCCCGGGGGCTGGACAAGTGTTGCACTAAAAATTGAATTCTCCGAATCAATAATTTCCAGCCGCAGTCTTACATGTGAATAGATAGATACCGAGCTTCCCAGGTACTCGCGCCGAACAAAGGCAGTGGCAGGTCGCGGCCGATTCGGTTCCTGGCGATCTGAATCTTCTGCGGGGGCATTTCTGACCATGTTGGTCACGACTGTCGCGCAGCCAGAATCTATCGCGCAGATCGCAAGATCGTGCAAATGTTTCATGACAGCCAGATGTCTGGCAGGTCCAGAATACTCTGCTGAAAACAGACCGGTCAAAGTGTCCACTATAACGAGCTGGGGATCAATGTCTCTAATCTTCTGTACGGTGTTTATCTGGTCGACCGTGCTGAGCGCCCTAACGAAAGTAATGGAATCTAGGATTTCTTGAGATGCCGCTATTTCGATAACCCTTTCCGGCCTGAATGTTCCTGCCGTATCTACAAAGACTACCCTGCCGCCATCCCTGACACAGTTGGCGCTTGCATTGAAGCAAAGCTGGGTCTTCCCGGATCCGCTTTCCCCGTAAGCGTCGGTGACCATGCCTCCGCGTATCCCCCCTCCGAGCAGCGAATCGATCGCCTTTGACCCGCTGGATATGACTGCCAACTAGCCGCGGCAGATGTCAAGAAGTAACCAGCTTATGAACCTGCCCAACTCAAAGGAACCTTTTTATTCGTGCCACGATTTTTTCACTTTCAAAGGGATTAACTAGGTTGTCATCATCTTCGTCATCGCTGCAGCCAAAGCGTCCCCTCTCAACACTTCAGCGCGCGATTAACAGAAAAATCGCGGTAAGGCTCAAGAGCGAGATAGAATACAAGGGGAAGATGAGCAATGTTGATTCGTACATGAACCTTATCCTTACCGACGCCGAAGAGTTTGACGGCTCTGACGTGCTTGCCAACTATGGCAAGGTAGTGATACGCGGAAACAACGTTCTGTTTATCAAATTGGAAAAAGAGCTTTAGCAGCAATGATCTATCGGTGACATCTGACAAATGGCAAAAAGATGGCTATTCACATCTGAAAGCGTAACTGAAGGCCATCCGGACAAGGTCTGCGATCAGATTTCCGACGCGGTGCTCGATGAATTTCTGAGGCAAGATCCCGATTCCCGTGTAGCAGTTGAATCCATGACTACTACTGGTATCGTGTTTGTCGCCGGAGAAGTCACGTCAAAGGGCAGGGTGGATGTCCAGAAGGTAGTCCGTGACGTGATCCGGGATATCGGCTACGACAAGCCTGATTATGGCTTTGACTGCGACACTTGCTCTGTGCTGACGTCAATTCACGAGCAGAGCCCAGACATTTCAATGGGGGTCACTGCCACATCTAACAGAGAGCAGGGAGCAGGCGACCAAGGCTTGATGTTCGGGTATGCCACCAACGAAACGCCGCAGTTAATGCCGCTCCCGATAACCATGGCTCATCAGCTCACGATGAAGCTCGCCAAGGTTCGAAAGAGCAAAGAAATGGAATGGATAAGGCCAGACGGCAAATCGCAGGTCTCGGTTGTATACGAAGAGGGCGTGCCAAAGCGCATAGACACAGTAGTCGTTTCGACCCAGCATTCGCCGGACATCAGCTTGAGCCAGCTCCGTGAGGAAGTGGTGAACAAGGTGATCAAGCCGGTATGCGGCGACTGGGTTGACGCAAAGACAAAGTTTCTTGTGAACCCGACCGGCAGGTTCGTCATCGGTGGACCTCCTGGTGACACGGGCCTAACGGGCCGGAAGATAATCGCCGATACCTACGGCGGTATGGGAAGGCACGGAGGAGGCGCTTTCTCTGGCAAGGATCCGTCAAAGGTTGACAGGTCCGCCTGTTACATGGCAAGGTATGTCGCCAAGAACATTGTCGCGTCAGAGATTGCAGGCAAGTGCGAAGTGCAAGTTGCATACGCAATCGGAGTTCCGGAGCCGGTCTCCATCATGATAGACACATTTGGCACGGGCAAGGTTCCCGAAGATGAGATTGAGGGAAGGGTCAGGAAGGTGTTTGACATGAGGCCTGCAGGGATCGTGGCAACCCTCGATCTCAAAAGGCCGATATATCGCAAGACAGCGGCGTATGGGCACTTTGGAAGGAGCGAGCCCTGCTTTACCTGGGAAAAGACAGACAAGGCGCACTTTTTTCGCTAATAATAAAAACACCCTGCCGGCATAGGTTCATAGTTGCTGACAGACAAGGTCGCAGTTGTTACCGGTGCCAGTAGGGGAATTGGCTTTGAAATTGCTCGCGAATTTGCCTCGCGCGGCGCGCACGTAGTCTTGTGCTCAAGGAAACTAGCTTCCGCGCGCAGGGCTTCTGATCTGATTAGCGGAAGGATTCATCCCGAGCACGTTGACATAACCAGCGCGGACAGTGTCAACAAGTTTGTATCTAGGATCAGGAAGAAATTCGGTCGAATTGATGCGCTTGTCAATAACGCCGGCTATCCTTTTGACAGGAAGATATGGTACAAGAAATTCCACAAAGTGACGGATGGAGAGCTTGACGGGGTGATCGCGGTGGACCTGAAGGGGACAGTCAGGATAACTCAGGCGCTTCTGCCGCTAATGCTGCGTCGAGGGGGCGTGGTGATCAGTATATCTTCGACACCTGCAATCTCCGGCTACACTGAAGGCGCGCCGTATACGCTGGCAAAGGCTGCGATAATTGCGATGACAAAGCACATTTCTTTGGAATACGGCGATCGCAATATCCGCGCTTACACCTTGGCCCTTGGCAACATAGGGACGGAAGCCACTTTCAATTCAATGACTTCGGCTGAGAGGAAAAAGGCTGCGAAGGAAAATGCCATGAAACGCTGGGGTAACCCGGTGGAGGTGGCAAGGATAGCCGCGAGCATCACGGCTGAAGACTTTGCATTTGCGACTGGAAACACGATCGTCATTGATGGTGGGACAGTGCTGCTGTAAATGCACGAAGGGCAGTGGATCGACAACGATCTGGAGCTTGCTGAAAAGGAACAGGAGCTCCCTCCAGAAATCGAAGAAAAGAAGAAAAAGGGCATCCTCCGCACGGGATTTACTACAGGGACGACAGCAACTGCGGCCACAAAGGCTGCCATGTATGCCCTGATAGGCGGCAAGCCTGTCGAGGAAGTATCTGTCTCCCTACCGAAGGGCAAGACTGCAACTCTGAAAATTGCCTGGACCAAGATCGAGTCAGGAAGTGTCACCTCAGCAGCGATAAAGGATGCAGGCGACGATCCTGACGTGACTCACGGAGCAGAGATCTGTTCTACTGTTTCATTCAACTATCATCCGGGCAAGATAGAAATCGATGGAGGCAGGGGAGTAGGCAGGATAACCAAGCCGGGCATGGGCCTCGAGATCGGCAAGGCCGCAATAAACAGCACTCCTGCAAGGATGCTTGAACAGGGTGTCCGAGAAGTTGCGACGGAGCTCCTATCGAAGCGTGGAGTAAACGTCATCATTTCCGTTCCTCTCGGTGAAGCGCTAGCGAAAAGGACAGACAATCCTAGACTTGGTATTGTTGGGGGGATCTCTATACTTGGCACGACAGGTATAGTTATTCCATATTCGACGGCGTCCTTCGCAGCCTCTATCCGGCAGGGTCTAG
>CAZNOV010000054.1:0-8322 GCA_964574725.1 uncultured Nitrososphaera sp.
GACATGCTACGAGGCATTTTGCCGAAACCGGACATGCTGTAATGCAGTCCTTTGAACCGGGAGAGGATTGGAGGTGGTGTTATGTTCACAGGATATACGCATCCTAACGCTCCCTACTTGGGAAGCTGAAATCTCTTACAATTGTAAACTATAATCCTTATCTATCCAATTGGACTCAACTATCTAATGTTCAAAGACCCTGTATGCAATATGATGGTCGACGAAAAGAAAGCCAAATTCATATCCGACGTTGAAGGAAGGAAGGTCTTCCTCTGCTCCGCAACTTGCAAGAGCACGTTTGACGGTAATCCAAAGAAGTATGGTTACTAGAAAACATCGGAACAAAATGGACGAGTGATAAATCAGGTTACAAGTTGGGCAGGGTCGCTGGGCAGTAATGATCTTATTCTGCTTCCGGCGCATATATCGACGTTCTCTGCCCTTTTGAATAAATCTCCCTTTCCCTGGTCTTCGCCGCTACGAACCTTGGTCGGTATCGCCCCAGGAGCAGAGAGTTGCTGACCACAGAAGCAGAGCTCATTGCCATCGCGCCTGCTGCCAGGAATGGCAGCCACTCGTACATGCCTGCACCGAAGGCAGGCACCAGCACCCCAGCTGCTACAGGTATCAGGCCGGTGTTGTAACCGAATGCCCACGTGAGGTTCTGCCTTATCTTCGAAACGGTTTTCCTTCCAAGCTCGAAGGCTGTGACCACATCTCTGAGATCGTTCTTTATCAATATTATTCCCCCGGTTTCTTTCGCAACGTCCGTGCCTGAACCTATGGCAATTCCAAGATCTGCGCGGGCCAGAGCAGGTGCGTCGTTAATCCCGTCACCGACCATCGCCACGATCTTGCCTTCTGATTTCAGTCCCGCTATGATCTCTTCTTTCTGTTGCGGGACAACCTGGGCTTTCACCTTGTCGATCCCCAACTTTGATGCTATGACTATAGCTGTTCGCTCATTGTCGCCTGTGAGCATCATGACTTCCATGCCCATTGACTTCAGGGAATCTATAGCCTCCTTCGCATTCTCTTTTACAGTGTCGGCAAGCGCCAATATCCCGGAAAGCTCTCCATCAACCGCGACAATCGTTGCAGTCTTGCCTTCGGCTTCAAGTGCTTCCAGCCTAGAGTTGACACTCTTCGTCACCTCTATGTGATTCTCATCCATGAGCTTTCTGTTGCCGATCAGAATCTTGTGACCTGAATATGACGCCTTAAGACCATGCCCGGCCATCGCTGCAAAGGTATCTGCATTTGCGACAATGATCCCATCCTGCTTGGCCTTTCTGACGACGGCTTGGCCCAATGGATGCTCGGAACCTGATTCAGCTATTGCGGCGAGCCTCAGCAGTTCGCCTTCTTCAGTCCCAGACAGGGCAATGACGTCGGTAACTTCTGGCTGACCCCTAGTCAGCGTTCCCGTCTTGTCAAATACAACAGTCTTGACTTTGCGCGCCATCTCCAGGTATTCTCCGCCTTTGAAGAGAATCCCATTCTCGGCTCCCTTGGCCGTGCCCATCATGAGTGCAGCAGGCGTAGCTATGCCCAGAGCACATGGACAGGCGATAATAATGACAGAAACGAATGCCAGCAGCGAAAAGCTCGTGCCGATGCCACCGATGAAGTACCATGCAAGCCCTGCGCCAATTGCAATTGCGACGACCGCAGGAACAAAGTACTTCGCCACCTGGTCTGCCATCTTCTGCATAGGAGCCCTCCCAGTCCTAGCTTCCTCAACTAGAGCGATTATCTGCGAGAGAACGGTATCCTGACCCACCCTTGTTGCCAGGATTTTCAACATACCGCTTTTGTTGATCGTCGCCCCAATCACTTCACTTCCGATCGCCTTATCCACAGGCATGCTCTCTCCGGTGATGGCGGACTCATCGATCGTCGAATAGCCCTCGACAACTTTTCCGTCTGTGGGAATCCTTTCGCCAGGCCTGATTACAAGCAGCTCGCCCTCCTGTACCTCTTCGACGGGAACCTCTACCTCAGCACCCTCTCTGATTACCCTTGCCATTCTAGGCTGAAGATCAAGCAACTTTCTGACAGCATGAGACGCCTTTTCCTTGGTGCGCGTCTCAAGAAGTCTTCCTAGTAGGATCAGCGTGATGATTATTGCGGCTGTCTCAAAGTATACGCTCTCAAATGGAAAGAAACCCGGCAGGAGCGTTACCACGGCGCTGTACAGGTAGGCAGCGCTCGTCCCTATCGCAATCAGCGTGTCCATGTTTGAAGCCCTGGCTTTTATGGCGTCCCATGTCCCCTTGTAGAACCTCCAGCCGGCCCAAAATTGTACCGGCGTAGCAAGAACAAGGAGGATGTAATTGTTGAATTCCATTGGAAAGACGATCAGATATGTGAGAATGGTTATCGGAATCGTGAGTCCTACGCTTATCGCAGTCAGCCTCTTTAGTTTCTTCAGCTCCTTCTCAGGAGCCGTAAACTCGGCAAGGCACTGGGTGCTGCAAAAGAAAAATTCCTTCCCATCGTCATTGTGCGTAATGGCGTCATGCTTTTCCTCGACAAACATTCCACACACCGGGTCTTTGGCCATCTGCTACATTTTCCTTTAGAAGACCGTGCATATAACACCAGACCTTTACAATCGTAAAGGGCTCGAGTACCGGGATCTGATAGCCCATAGGCATGAGGGAATCAAAGCCGGCTGACCATTCACAAGCGTCTATCTACCAATTGCCTAAACGCATAAACACTTGGATCTGCAGATGTATGACACATTTCATGTCTACGTTCTTATGGGGCGAAGGTGGTAATTGGATGATGACGGATAAGCATTTCTCTTCAATCAGACCGTTTCAGGAGACCAGTAACTTCCGAATTCCAAAAAGTTGTCTGAAATGTGGTCAGCCAGCAACAAAAGAAGTGGTATACTCGATAGGGAACGACATGTCGGTTATAGAAAGGTACTGCACCAATTGTGCGCTGGGTGTAGAGCAGCAAAATAATAAGAGTGGACTTTAGCAGCCTTGCCGTACCCTAGAAGTTCCTCACCTGCTTTGATTCGATCTAGCTCTCCCAAGAATGGTCAGGAAAGAACCGTTGCTGACCGTGATGGCCTTAACCACCTAGAATATTTCATGAATGGAAGCTGGCGCCACGAGAAGACTAAATGCAGAACGCGAGTTAACAAGGACTGCAACAGGCAGTAACTTCGACTCGCCGTCCTCGGAAATGAACGAGTATTGTGATAATTCCAGACGCGTTCATTACTAGCATTTATATGACAATCACTGCTCGCTTTGATTACCTAATGTCATACGGTGAAAGAAGATTTGGCGGAGGGAACCGCTTTGGCGGCAGCTTCGGTCCAAAGCCTGTTGAGACAGGAAAGGAATACGACGTACAGATCGCGGAAACAAGCAGAAAAGGTGACGGCATTGCCAGAGTACAGGGATTTGTAATCTTTGTAAAAGATGGCAAAGTCGGACAGAACGTCAAGATCAGAGTCACTAATGTTGGTGCCAGATTTGCAACAGCAGAACTGGTAACACCGCAGCAATAGAATCTGAACAACGCACCCTACAAGAACAATGTGGCAACTGCCTCGGAATGGAAAGTACCACAGATCTTTTATCTAAGATCCCGTCATACTGCATGATTATGCGTGACTAATAACTTGGCTTGCAATGTATGAAATGTTTCAGCTTCTCTGAGAGTATCTATATGAAGAGCGCGTACCAGGTCCTCTGTTTGATGCATCAAAACCTGCCCTTGGTCGGGGAGCATCGTTTTCGTGTCCGGGATGCGACCGGATGTGACTCCAATATTCTGAATTTCTTATCGCCTCCTTGCAGACAGGGCAATTAGCGTGGCCGCACTTGTGATGTCCGACATAGTTCGGGTGAATAGCTGAATGGCAAATATTGCATTGTTCCATGGCTAGTTCTTTTCGTATCCTCTGCAATTAGTGTTTATCGGATTCCCTCAGCTATACCTGTTCGCTGATTTCATGATCTTATCTGGGTGATGAGTTGTCGCTGATGCTCTATTAACGTCTATTTTGACAGGTCGGGCTGTTCGGCGGTGGGTTCCACCGAAAGGACTCCGCCATCGTCCCCGATTACCTTTACGATGCTTCCAGCTTTTATTTCCACATTACTCTTCGCCTTCCAGTACTCGCCGCCTATCATTACATAACCCTCCTTGTCCGGAGATATGTCATCTATGGCCCGCCCTTTGCCAGTCGGATACTTTTCAAAAACCTTCTTGATCTTGGTTGCCTTGAAGGCTTTATACATTAAGAAGCCAAATAATCCTGCCAATGGGATCAGCAGCAATGACAAAGTTGTGATGATCTCTGCCGTTCGGCTAGTCGGCACAAGCATCGGCGTAAGCGGCTGTGCAACAAGCAGGACCATACCAACTCCCAATACGATTACGCCGCCAACACCAATAATGCCAAAACCATGAACGTGCAACTCGAAGACAAGAAGCCCCGCCCCTATAGCCATCAACGCGAGGGCGGCCCAGTTGACATCGAATCCCTGTCCTATTAATCCCAGGATCAATAGTGCTGCGCCAAGCACCTCCGCGCCAAATCCTGGAGAGGTCAGGCCAAGGATAAGAGCGAGTGTCCCTATCGACAGGAAAGTTGTAGACACTATTGGATCTGAAAGCACTCTTAGCAGGCTTACCCTCAGGCTGGGTTCATACTTGACCAGCCGAGCATCCTGGGTATCGAGCAAAACCTCGCCCTTGAGCGTTCTCACCTTTGCTCCATGGGCCTTGGAAAGAAGATCCTCGGGGCTCTCGGCGATAACTTCTATCACGTGATTCCCCAGTGCCTTTTCAGGCGTCAGGTTGTCATTATCTGTAACAAACCTAGCAGCCTGCGTGGCATTTCTTCCATGCAGTTCTGCAAGCGCGACCAGCTTTTCCACGATGGCATTTACGAACTTTGATTCATTCGTTGGCTCCGTCCCGATCACAGGCTGTGAGGAGCCTATCGTTGAAAATGGCGCCATTGCGGCATAATCTGATGCCATTAGTATTATTGTGCCTGCTGACAGTGCTTGTTTTCCCGCAGGATATACGTAACCTATTACAGGTACGCTGGATGACTGCATACTGTCGATTATTTTGAATGTCGAGTCTGCAGAGCCGCCGAATGTGTCCAAGGAAATCAGTATCGCACCGTAGCTCCCCGAAGATGCTTCCCGAACCGCGGCCTCGACGTTTTCCGCAGACGCGGAGGTGATCGGCTCGCTCAGCTCAACCCACAGGACTTTGCTATCTTGGGATTGCGATGCGGCTACGGGCACCGAAATTGTGATGACAAACAAAACCAAGAGAGCAAATCTCATTTGCTCTCCTTTTTCTCCTTCTTCGACTCGAACAAATCCCTGATTTCCCCTCTGATCAGTGCCCTGGTGTCGGACTCCTGCTTTTCGGAGCTCTTCTCCGTTTTCTCTTTGAGTATTCCCAGCAGCGGACCAAGGTTCCCCGAATCGCCTCCAGTCACTACGATCATATTTTTCTCTCTTGCTATTTCAGCCCATGTTTGCAATTCCCTTAATCTCATCGCTGCCATGTTCTTCGTGTAGTATTCCGCGGCCAAGGACATCTTTTCTGACGCGATCAGCTCACCCTCTGCCATGATTATCCTGCTCCTCTTCTCCCTTTCGGCCTCTGCCTGCTTTGCTATCGCCCTCTGCATCTCTAGGGCTATCGCCACATCCTTTATCGAGACTGCAGAAACCTTGATCCCCCATGGCTCTGTGACTTCATCGAGTATGGTCTGCAGCCTCTTGTTCAAATCTTCTCTTTTGGTCAGCAATTCATCGAACTCAACCTGCCCGAGAACGTCCCGTAAGGTTGTTTGCGAGACCAGGCTTGTCGCAAGAACATAGTCCTGCACCTTGACCACTGCCTGGTTGGCGTCGTTCACCCTGAAATAGACAACAGCATCCACGTCAACTGTCACATTGTCCTTGGTGATTATTCTCTGCTTCGAGATATCGAGCGTGAGCAATCTCAGATCAATCTTTCGGATTCTGTCTATGACGGGAAGTACGATCACGACTCCAGGACCCTTTGCCCCCAGCAGTCTGCCAAGCCTGAATACTACTACCCTTTCGTATTCTCTGACCACCTTTATTGAAGATGCAAGAATAATCAGAATTATTATGGCGACTGCTATCCCAGCAATGACTTCAGCGCCGACGGCCTGAAGCAGGAATTCAGATATTGACACAGTTAGGTTTCGTTGCTCCATGAATTAAGCGTTTATACGGTTTCCAGAGGGATGCGGGAAGGTGGCAATTGAGGATCATTCAGCAGATGGGATATCTTATAGTTGGAAAACGGCTTCAGTGGCTACTGCGCCGGATTGGCGACTCTGCCCATAAATAGGATGTTCCCGGTCTGGGAGTCCTGGATGATGAAAACAAACGGGTGGTCTGCTCTAAAGATTGGGTACTCACGGATAGATGTGGTTCCAATTACAACGCCCGTTGCCGCCGCCGCTTCCGTTCCCTCCTCATTGACTTCCACAAAGGCCTTATGCAAGGCCGCATGTATGAACAGTTTTTCCTCTTCCGTTATTCCTGACAAATCTGCCAAGTCCGGGTTGAATGAACTTGGCATCCCCATTTCAACAAGTATCGCATTCAGCATGTAATCCGTCTCGACCTTGAATTTCGGAATGCTCACAGTCACTGTCTGGTTATGTAGTGAATTCCTCCATGAGTTGAGATTCTCTACAGAGAGCGAATCTTCAAGCGGTTGGAGGCTTTCCTCTTGGTTCTTTGGAAGCAGAATCAGCATGGAAACTTTATTGCCTTGGTATGGGAGCTCTATGATTTGCAAATCATCATTTTCAGCATACTTGAAAAATGATTCCTGAATGTTCATCATGGGCACTGTTACGGTTGTATCTTTGTTGACACGAAATTCCTCTTCACTCGTGCTCTCTTCATCAAACTGAGTGACCCAAGTACCCTTGAAGTAAATCGCGTTAGTGATCACCAGCCTGGTAAGTTCATTCAATACTCCCTCGGGAATCAAATTCTTGATTTTGCTGTTTGTCTTTGACTCTACCCAATCGTTTATCAGAATTCTTGACTGCTCGGTGGGAAGGTCGACGTTGGTTACTTCGCTGCCGTAGGATTCGCCCGCAATTCTGATGTATTCATCGGATATCCTGTAACCTTCTTTTATCCATAGGGCATTGGCGGCGCTCAGGGTGTAATTACCCTGATTGGTATTGAGGTCATCCTGAATGGCTTCAAACGATGACCTCCTGATGTCATTGTCTGCCGGAAAACCGAATACGGATTCGATCTCTTTGGCGGTGTCCCCTCTGGCACCTTCGTGGACGAGCGCAAAAGCCGTGGACATGCTCCAAGGAGAGTAAAAGATGTTGTCTCCGTCTTCCGCGTCTGGGGATATCCGGGAGTAAAAGTCAAGAGCAAACCGGTTGTTGCCTTGAATAACACTGGCAGTTTCACTTCCGTTTGCATTCATGTCCTGCTCGGCGTCAACAACTGTAAAGCTAGATTTCATTACTGCACTTAACACCTGGGGGTCCTCAAGGCGATCAAGCAAGAATACTCGAAACTCGTACTGCCCCGCCCTTTCGGGGGTCCATCGCGTGTCCGCAGTTACCCATCTTATCGCTACTGTCGTGCCATTCGATACCGCTATTAGCTGGGTTATGCCATCTCCTGCATTCCTCACTTCAGTTATTGAGACAAAAGGCTCGTATGCGTCCAGCTTGCTATAAACGGCTGCGGATACCCTGATTCGTTCTCCCACCGTAATGACCTGCTGCCTCTGGTCTGAAGAATCCAAAGCTACCGGGCTCGATACGATGAAGGGACCAGAAGTGCTGGTGTCCGCCTCAAGGATAATCAATGTCGCCACATATTCAGAAGGCAGGATTGGTTTTGCGCTGATTGGATACGGGTCAACGCTTGCGAGCTTTACCAAGAAACCTTCTATGTTTCTCGTCGATAGCGCACTGTCAGAACCAAAAGTCAGCGAGAAGTTGCCAAGATTAACACCCGAAGAGCGAGTGGCTTCCAGGGCTACTGTGACTTGACCTTGCCAAACGCATTGGACATCCGAAGGGCATCGGGAATCCTCGGTAACGCCTACAAAGCGGTACTGATAGTCTGCATCTTCATTGACAGCAGTTTGATTGAATGCAAGCCTGACGGGGTAGCCCAATGTAATTGGGATGGTGCTTGATGAGGACGACTGCTGTGCGTATCCTGTCGGAAGGCCAACCACGGCGACCTGAAGGCACAGTAGAGCGACCACAAGCGTTCTCAGAGTTGACGATTCACT
>CAZNOV010000055.1:0-8320 GCA_964574725.1 uncultured Nitrososphaera sp.
CTGAGCATCGAGTCCACCTCCATCACGTTGACAAAGTTAGTGTTGTATTCCTTTGCCCTGTCGTCAACGTGCTTCCACATGACAGATTTCAATTCCCTGACCCTTTTCAATGCCTCTGAAAGATTCTGCTCATCCCTGAAAACGTATGCCCTCTCGTCCATCGTATCAGTCAACTGCTTTCTAACCTCATACGGATTGACGCTGCCCTTGCCGTGAAAAATCCCGTCGTAGATTCGCTTTTCCTCCTGAACCACCTGCTCCTTAGGTACCGATTCTCTTTTCCTGCCGCGCGCGTGCCTTGCCGCGAGCTCGCCCGTTATTTTTCCCCAGACGATGCATTCCGAGGTCGAGTTGGCGCCAAGCCTGTTTGCGCCATTTAGGCTGTTGCATGCTGCTTCCCCTGCGGCCCAGAGACCTTGCAGCTCGGTCGCTCCGTCGACGTTGGTGTGTATGCCTCCCATCATGTAGTGACAGACCGGCCTTACCTCTATCGGTTCGTTAATGATGTCTCTGCCAGAGAACTTGATCCCGATTTCTCTGATTCCTGAAAGCACCGCTTTTATCCGCTCCTCGCCCAGGTGAGTGAGATCCAGTTTTAGGCAGTCGGCTCCAGATTCGTGTTTGAAACCCCTGCCCTGCTGAATCTCTGTTATCATTGAACGCGATACAACGTCCCTTGGGGCAAGCTCGATCTTGCCAGGGGCGTACTTTTGCATGAATCGTTCACCTTTGTTGTTCACGAGATAACCTCCCTCGCCCCTTGCTCCCTCGGTTATGAGGATCCCAGAAGGCAGTACCCCCGTGGGGTGAAACTGCACGAACTCCATGTCCTTGAGAGCAAGACCAGCGCGATACGCCATGTCCAGGCCGTCCGGGGTCGAAGAAAACCCATACGTAGCGAAACTGTAGATCCTACCTGCTCCTCCGGTGCAGATTATGCCCGCCGGCGCAGCTAGGACATTGAAGCTGCCTGTCTTCAATTCGATCGCGGTCACGCCTCGAAATTCGTGATTTTCGTGCAGTATCGACGTGCAGAACCATTCGTTGTAAAAGTGGATATTATCGTATTTTTGGCAGGTATCATAGAGGGTCTGCATTTCATAAAAGCCAACCTTGTCCTGAGCAAAAGTCGCCCGGGGAAAAGAATAACCACCAAACTTGCGCTGATCTATCCGCCCGTCCTTCTTCCTTGACCAGGGCATGCCCCAGTGATCGAGCTGGTATATTTCATACGGCATGTTCCGTACGAGGCGCTCGACGACATCCTGGTCTGCAAGAAAATCGCTGCCCTTAATAGTGTCATAGACATGTGACTCCTGGTTATCGCCCTCTTCCTCATACAGCACGGCCGCTGTCCCGCCCTCGGCCGAGACAGAATGGGAACGCATTACCTGCACTTTGGAGATGACCGCGATGCTCAATGCTTTATCGGAAAATGCGGCGGAGATCGCTGCACGGAGGCCGGCGAGCCCGGAGCCTATGATAAGGATATCGTGAGAAATAACGTCTGCCAACTAGTAATAACTCCTCTTTGCGCTTCCTTTGCAAAAACACAATTTAATGTCATAAATCTCTTTCCACTGAACGACTATTATTTCTTGAGCGCAAATGGATGAAAGCATCCCGAAACGTTAATAGTCTGATTTCGATTCGAGGCAGTGTTAATGGTGGACTTGTCGCAGTACCTGACGAACACTTCGAATGTTTTCTTGGCGCCCAACACATCTGATCAGGACTTGATAGAAAGGGCCAGAAAAAAATTGGCCGAAAGTGGCATCAGTGAAGACCGGATTCAGATCAACTACAACACGCAGGAGCTGAACACGGGCGACCTGTACGTCAGCTACGATCCGCCTGATTTGGTCGTGAGGACCGTCTACGAAAGAAAGCCCAATGGAATAGTGAAGATGAAAAGCGCGGCGATCATTAGGCTCTGAGCACCTTTGCGATTTCAACGGGCAAGGTTGAAATCCGATATTTGTTCTCGGTTCCGTCATTCATCTGCCTGACAATCACCTTCCCGGCCTCCATGTCGTCTTTTGTCACTATTACTGTGAGAATCGCACCTTTGTTCGATGCGTCCTCAAGCTGCCGTCTCAATGCTCTTCCAAGCAGATCGTAGTCTGTCATGGTTCCCGCCCCGCGTAGTGCCGTGGCAAGCTCAATTGCCCTTGCCTTTTCATCTTCTGTAGCATATGCAACGTAGACGAGGGATCTTGGAGAGCCCTTCACGATGTTGTATTTTCTGAGCACCGTCACTATCCGCTCCACGCCTCCGGCGACGCCCGTTGCTCCAATATCTTTTCTGCCAAATGCTTCCGTCAATCGGTCGTACCTGCCGCCGCCCACAAGCGCCCCAGAGTCTGCCATCTTATCAAATGCCTCAAACACTACGCCAGAGTAATAGTCAAGGCCGCGGACTATGCCAAGGTTGATCTGAACGCCCTGAACCTTTCTAGCACCGAGAGTATCCATTAGGCCCACAAGCCTTTGCCACCCCGCAATATCCTTCATGTCCGCTGTCCTTGATACGTGATCAACAGTTCCTCTGATTTTTGACAAATCAATCAGGGATTGCAGTTTTGCCGGCTCCAGTTTGTCGCGATATTCCTGCAAAACCGCTTGAGCGCCCTTCTTTGGAACCTTGTCAATGGCGCGGAACAGCTCAAGGATCGTGCTTTCGTTCGAAATTCCTAGCTTTTGTCTGATGTACTGTTCCACGATCCCCCTGTCGTTGACCTCAATAGCAACTTTTAGCCCTAGGCGCTTGAAAAACGAAGCAACGAACTCGATCACTTCGGCGTCAGACTCCAGGCTGAAGGGTCCATAAATCTCGACATCCCATTGGTGGAAGTACCTGTACCTGCCAGCTTGAGGCTCGTCATAGCGCCAAACTCCTCCAAAGGTCGCCAGCTTTGCCGGCATTTTCAGGTCGCGCCTTAGCGCCACATATCTTGTCAGTCCGATGGTAAGGTCAAAGCGCAGGGCCACTTCTCTGTCGCCCTTGTCGGTAAATGCGTAGATCTCGTTAGCGATCGTGGCTCCGCCCTTTGCCTCCAGAGTGGAAAGTAATTCGAGCGTGGATGGCTCCATGATTTTGAAGTTAAAAATTCTCGCGGTTTCGATGAAGTTATCGTGGACATAGGCGATATCAGAAAATTCTTCCGGCTCAAGATCCCTCATGCCGCGAGGAAGCTCTAGCTTGACCACACCACTAGGCACCGGAGTGTTGGCATTTAGATTTTGCGATGAATGTATAATAACTGCAGAGGCGAAGATTACAAACTGCTTTGGGCGGCTACCATTTTCTTGATCACATGACTGACGCCTTCATAGAAGCCTACGGTAGCACACTGGAAGAAGCGTTTGAAAATGCTGCAAAGGCGCTCATCGACACAATGATAGACATCAAAAGAGTCACGCCGGAAAGGGAAGTCAAGATCGAAGCGTATGGCGACGACTTGCATTCCCTGCTGTTCGACTGGCTGGACAAGGTGATGCTTCTTGCAGTGTCAGAAGGCTTCGTCATTTCTGAATTCAAAGTCGTAATCAAGCAGAACGGAGGCTATCGACTTGAAGGAAGCGGCAGGGGTGAGAAATTGAATTTGGAAAAACACCATTACAAAGTAGAGATCAAGGCGGTCACATACCATGAAATGCAGATTCGCCAGGAGAGCAGCGGTACCACAGTCCGGTTCCTCCTGGACCTCTAAGAAAACTTATTAGCGACATTAGACAGGCTTGTCGTAGATCAGGCAATGTCGGATGAAAAAGCTGTGGTAGGCGTAAACGTTCTAAAGCAGAATGGCGCGAATGTCGATGAAATAGTGAAGGGGCTCGTGTACAATGCGTCTGTGGAATTTACCGCGTACTATTACTTTACCAACCTCCGCGCTCACTGCACGGGTACGGAGGGAGAGGGGATCAAGGGCGTAATCGAAGACGCACGACTTGAGGACCTAAGCCACTTTGAATCGTGCATACAAAGAATCTACGAGCTTGGAGGAATTCTTCCAAATGACGCGATGGAATTTGTCAGGATGTCCGGGTGTGAATTCCTGCAGCTCCCGACTCCTCGGACGAACATCAACGAGATACTGAAAAAGTGTCTTGCGGCAGAACAGGGTGCGATCGTCAACTGGAACAAGCTGTGCAACATGACGATTGGAAAAGATCCTGCAACATACGACATTTCCAAGGACATACTTAAGGAAGAGATCGAGCACGAGGCGTGGTTCCTCGAACTTTTGTATGGAAGACCTTCAGGTCACATGAGGAGAAGGTTTGCCGGCGAGAGGCCGCACACTCACAAACACTCTCGTTCGCTGGACATTTCGCCCTGAAGAACCTGCTTTTTCTACTTGGCCTGCTCTTCTTTTGCCGCTTTTTTGACAAAGATGTACTGCATGATAAGCCCCGCAATAATCGCCCCAACGATCGGGCCAACCCAGTATATCCAGTGAAATTCCCAGTACCCTGACGCTATCGCCGGACCAAGGGTTCTGGCGGGGTTCACGCTTGCCCCTGTGAGCGGGACGCCGACAAGGTGCACCAGGAATATCATGCCGCCGATAGCAATTCCCGCCATGCCAGGAGCCGCCTTTTTGTGAACGGCCGTCATGAATATTGTCGTTACAAGGAAGAATGTAAGCAGGATTTCGACACCCAGGCCGGAGGCGGCGCTGAAATTCAATAGTTCAGTCGGGCCGGGTTGTGTGCCGTAATTTACCTTCGCGCCTAAATCCGGAAGTATCGCCCTGTGGGTAAATGCAGCGGCTATCGCACCAACCAATTGAGAGCCGATGTAGCCAGCTCCGTCCTTGCGACCGATATTCCTGGTTACTAGCATAGCAATCGTTACCGCGGGATTAATGTGCGCGCCGGAAATGTGTCCAAACGCATAGACCATGAGACCTATGGCCGCGCCGTGACCTAGCGAAATCATGATGATGCCTTCGATCGTGAGCCCGGTTCCAAATTGCGCGGCGGCCATGGTCACCGAAACAGGACCGAAAAATACCAGACAAAAAGTGGCGATCGCTTCCGCAAGCCAAGCTCTTGGGTTAGCCAATACAGCCCATTAGCACGAACCTTTCTATTTATAGATCACTGTCCGATCAAGTCAGCCGAACCATCGTTCCAGTGACTGGCTGCGGTTCGTTAGCGTTTTCTCTAATCTGTCTAGCTGACCGCTCACTCTGTCCGCTGAAAAACTCTTTTCGACGCACAAGAAATCAAGAACCTTCTCGCGATCGACCTCATTGAATTTCAATCCTTCCACTTTCGGGATTTCCGGCTGAAGAAATATTCTTCTGATTTCCTGGTAAGGGACGTTTGGCAAAAGGTGCCTGATTTTGTCGACATTTTCCAGCTTGCCATTTTCCTTTATCAGCTTCAGTGCGGTTTTCGGGCCTATTCCCGGAAAACCTCCTGGGTTAAAATCGGTGCCGATGAGTATTCCTACGTCAACGAGCTGCTCCCGTGACAGACCCGTTTCGTAAAGTACTTTGTCATGCTCTAGCATCTCTGGTTCTACATCGACATACGCATTACGGTTGGGAACCTTACGCCGGCCGCTGATAGCCAGGTTGCGAACCAGCTTTCTTGCGCCAAATAGTATAGAATCATAGTCTTGGCTTGACGCGGCAAATGCAATGTCGTTTCTTGTCATATAGGCGGCTGCCGCTTCCCCATCTGAAGGAGCCTGAACATAGGGGATTCCAAGATGGGAGAGCAAGCTTTTTGATTCTTGTACCATTTTGTCAGTCAATACCGAGGTTCGCTTGCCGTACTTGCGCGCATCTTCCATCCTGCCCTCTTGAACGGCCAGTTCGTATTGCTGGGTCGCCTCCTTCTTCAGCGTGTTCCTTCGCCGTATTTCTTCCACCTTGAGCTCATGAACCTCTCCGTCGTACACGTACACCGGCTTGATATTTTCCATTAGCAGGTTGGTGTTTCTGTAAAAGATTCCACTGAGGTGGCTCGTGATTTCTCCCTTGCTGTTTGCAAGTGGCTCGCCGGTCGGACCCCTAATGGTCGCAAGAAACTGGTAAATCGTATTGAAGGCGTCAATCGCGACGACCTTGCCAGATAGTTCCTGCAACTTGAGCGGTGAGGGCGTCACGAGAGGCTTCAGGTCCAGACCCATAATACTCTGAAATTTTGGCACGAAAAGAACTTTTAACCTTTCTTCAGAAATAGTGGGTTGCCCGGAGGGCCCCGTGTATTGCATGCAAGGAAGCTAGGCTCTACTACCTGTAGTTTCTCAATGTCTGCGCAAGCCAATCGACGTCCGCTGCCGACTTTGCCAAGCGGCCAATCTTGATGCAGTCCCTGATGTCTTTTGACTTTAGCTTCGTCCAGACCACGTTTGCGATAGCAGAAGCAACCTCGGGTGCCACGCCGTCGCGGGAGAGAATGTGCGTGCAGACCTCCTGGAAAGAACCGAATGAATACTGCTTGAAATGAAGGACTATGAATCTCGACAGCAGCGGCGTGAGCATCCTCTCCGTACCGTTGCTTGTGGCAAATACCCAGGTTTTCAGCTGCGTGTTTCGCGTTCTCTGGTACTTTGTTTCCGAGACGATCCCCGTCTCCATGAGGCCCAGCAGCGCCGTCTGATCCTTCATCGGCATGTGCTCTATCTCGTCCACGATAAGGTAGCGCGGTCTCTTCTCAAAGAGGTAGTCGATCATGCCAGACTTTGTGCTGTGGCTCCCGAGCGTGAAAAAGGATCGCTCCAGCTTCATGCACTCAAGCATGAATAGTGTCTTGGCCGAGGCCGGAGGTCCTACAAGAAGTATGTGGACCGGCTTATCTGAGGACAGAGACATTCCGAATAGTTTCTTTACGTCGTCGTAGCCAACAATACTATCAAAAAGTGACTCCGCATCTGACTTGCCAACCGTAGCCGTGCTATCCACTGGAGCCTCTTCCCACCGCACACCAACAGGCAGACTGTCTTCCTGCTCCATGACAAGCTTTGTCGGACAGGATAGGGCTTTAGACGTTCCTGCTAAATCGCAGCGCCTAGGAGCTGAATTTTTGTAGACTCTAGTTGGCGAAAACTCGAATGGCTGCAATGACATCTGCGCTGAGCTTCAGAGTATACGCCGCTGCGTCATCGGATGTAATTTTTGAGAGCTGATCTAGAAATTGCGTCTTGTCCTTGCCTCGCTCGTACATGCCGCCCGATTCCTTTATGCACAACGGAAATTTCTGCATCTTGATCCCCCTGTCACTGAGGTGTGCGACGAAGCGTCTGTAGTTCTCGATGTCGTACCATTCCCATCCGCGCTCTTCGCAATAAGATATCCACACGTCTATCGTGTTCTGGAAGAATGCCTTTTGACGAAGCTGCTCAAGCGTCATGAGCGTCTAGAAATCGGCTCTTCTCGCCTTGGAGCCACATCTTGGGCAGGCGCCCCCTTTGAATCTGTGGCCGCAAGCAATGCAAACATAGTTGATTCCGCCGCCTCCGCCCCCAAGCATGCCTCCGAAGCCTCCGGTGCCGCTCATGCCCATCCGAGCCATGGCGCGCTTGCGGATGTAGTACGACATCACAAAGAAAATTCCAATTGCAGGGATCAGGCCGAGAAGCGGACTTCCGAAAAGATAGCCGAAAAGCCAGGTCAAAGCTAGGCTTATGGCAAGAGCAACTAATATCCATACCATCTGCTGGCCTACCCAATTCAAATTGGTAATCAATTGATATTGGACTTGTTCTTTTATTAAGTTTTCCAGCTAAAACTCTATAAAACGAGGAATATGTCAGAAAACCTGAATATCAAACGTAATTAACCCGTTCCTGGAATAGGTGCGTGTTGCCCAAGCCAGCAGCCAGCCCATCCATTTTCATGCTCTGCGAGACGTGCTACTGGTGTGCAACGTACCTTGACAAGGCCAAAGTAGTTGACAGGTGTCCTTCGTGCTCGAAATCCATGCTCTCGAGCTTTCCCATAATGCCCGACGAATCCTTTACATTCAGACATGATGATAAGCGGGGGGTTGAATTTGACTTTGGACGAAGGAGAAAAAACTAGAGTGAATCGACGATCTTGAGCTCGAGCGCGTTCCCGTTCCTGTCAAATGCCCCTATAGTTTCATCCTCGTAAGGGTGGCTAATTATTATGGAGACAGCGCCGTAAAAGTGGTTCAGATCTTCAAGGGAAGGCCTGTTTGATCCGCCGGGGTGCGAGTGCGCCGTCCCGATATAAGAGAGATCATTTGGCAAATCGAGCATCCGAAAGCCTGATGAGAACGGGCCGCTCTCCGAGAACGGCGGGATCACCAGCCTGTCAATCACTGTATGGTCCCTTGT
>CAZNOV010000056.1:0-4071 GCA_964574725.1 uncultured Nitrososphaera sp.
AAGTACGCATTTCGCCTACCTGAAGGTACTCGGATAGCTTGTCCGATTTCGTCTGCGCAAAGCCATGCGGCACCAGAATGACGCTGTCATTGGCCTTGACGAATATGCCTATGTTGGGAGTCTTGTATGCTGTGTACCTGTATATTGCCATCTCGGGATTTGTACAACACTGTGGAACATTGGATATGAAAGCCTTGCGGGCTCGTGCGCTCACATCGTGCATAGAAACGAAATAGTTATAGGAAAAAGCACTTGCTATCTGGTGAGCTTCGCGAGAAAGGGAAATGCGGGACATACTGGACAGGCCTGCCATTTCGTACGTGAGCAGGCGATTCGTTCTTGTAGACGAGAGTAAAGACGTAGCCAGCGCTGTCAAGCAAATGCAGGAGCAAAAGGCCGAGTCAATCATTGTGACGGAGCGCAACATCGCAGTGGGGATCGTGACAGACAGTGACATAATCGACAAGGTGGTCATGAAGGGCGAGGATTCAGACGCGATTGCCGTGAACAAGGTGATGTCGTCGCCCGTTATTACTCTGAATTCCAGAGCCACCGTAAAACAGGCCCTGCAGCAGATGCGCATCCACCAAGTCAAGCGCATCGCGATAACCGACAATACCGGCATAGTCGGCATAGTGACGCAGCCGTCGCTGGCAGGCGTTATCAGGAGTTCCGTGCTTGAAAGAACCATAAAGCGCGTCAAAACCACAATCACCGATCAGTACAAGCCGGTGCTTGGAAATCTGGGAGTGCTGCTGCAGTTTTCCGGAGTGCTTCTCGTCGTTCCGGCCCTAGTTGGCACGGCCCTTGGAGAAGCCGAGAGCATCATCGGCGTCTACCTTGAGGTGGTGGGGTTGTCCTTTGCAGGATTTTTCTTGATGTCCTACGGAGAGCGGGGCCAAATGAACCTCAAGCAGGCGTCAATCTTTATCGTGACCAGCTTCATCGTGATGAGCCTCTTTGGCGCGCTGCCCTACATCTACCTGAACCCCTTCCAGCCGGGAATCGAATTCAATTCCCTGTTCGCGACGAGCATCTTTGAAAGCGCGTCGGGATTTACGACCACCGGCCTGACCGTAATTACGCAGCCGGGGACTCTTCCCGAGAGCTTCACCTTTTACCGCGCGTACACCCAGTGGGTCGGCGGGCTGAGCTTTGTGTACCTGGTAATGATGCTTTTCTTTCCCCAGGCAAAGCTGAGTGCAATGAGGAGCGTTCTTGGAGGTGGCATGCTCGGATTCAAAGAGTTCATCGTTACGCTTGTCGTCATCTTCTCTATGTATACGGTTGTGCTGGTGGTTCTGACCATGCTCTCAGGAGAAACCGACAGCCTGAATGCTATTTCGTTAATACTGAGCACGATCGTCGGCGGCGGTTTCGTTCCCACCTCTACGATCATAGCGCCTGACAACCTTGAGGTCCTCATAGCTACAAGTGGTGGAATGATCCTTTCAGCTCTACCTTTCGCTTTTCATTATTACATTTTTTACAAGAAAGGAATGATCACCAAAAAGACGATAGGACCAGAAGTGGCGGCGTACTTCGTTCTGATCGCAGTCTCTATACCGATCTTTTTCATTCTGGCATCCGGCGTTCCGGAGATGAATATTGGCACCGCGGCGTATCACAGCATAAGTGCCTCGGCCACCACCGGGTTCCAGTACATGAACTTGCAGGTTCTCCACCCTGCAGCCAAAGGGTTCCTGATAATCAGCATGCTAGTGGGCGGAGCCGCATTTTCTACAGCTGGTGGGATAAAGGTGGGAAGATTCGTCATACTCTACCAGGAATTTTCAAGGAGGGTAGGCAGAAAATCAATGAAAGAACCTGCGTCCTATACTCTCTCCCAGCCGGCCTACGCATCGATTTCTTACACGGCGAACCCCCAGGAATCATATGACAACGGCAATTTCGTCGACCAGCTGCGCGAATACCGCCGCCGCGATTTTGGTGAGTTATTGCAAAAAAGTGGCGAAGCAATGAAAATACTCAGGGAAGTGCTAGGCATCAAGCTCGTCAGGGAAATCATTCTGGTAATGGGGCTTTACATCTCGGTCTCGATACTTGCGGGCCTGGCGCTGAGCAACGCTACGGGCATCGGCCTTGAAGACAGCATGTTCGAATCGGTTTCTGCGCTGACCAACACTGGTCTGAGCGTCGGGGTCACGTCGCTTGGACTGGATTCTTTTTCAAAGCTGATGCTCGCGGCGGTCATGATCGTCGGCAGGTTCGAAATCATTGTCGTCCTGTACATCTTTTTCAAGGCACTGAGAAAATAGGGCTTGCACAGCATCTTTATTACATCCCTAGCGACTATGCAAGAGCGACGGTCAGATGTCTAATCCCTTCTATGATCGTGATATAGTTTCTATCAAGGACTTCACCAAAAGCGATCTGGAGTTCATCTTTGACGCTACCGACAGAGTGAGTCAGCTCAGGCCAAGCGAGAGAGGGGAGCTCGGCAAGGGCAGGACGCTGGGCTACATTTTCTACGAGCCAAGTACCAGGACAAGGATGAGCTTTGAAGCGGCAATGGCGTCGCTTGGCGGCAGCTCGATTGGCATTTCTGACCTAAAATCGTCGTCGGTCGAAAAAGGAGAGAGCCTTGCTGACACGATAAGGATAATCGACCTCTATTCGGATGTCATAGTGCTGCGCCACCCGTTTGATGGCTCGAGCAGGTTTGCAGCCGAGCTGTCGCAGAACCCGATAATAAACGCAGGTAGCGGGAGCGAGGAGCACCCGACGCAGGCCCTTCTTGACCTGTACACGATTCTCAAAGAGAAGAGAAAGATAGACGGCCTGTCAATCGCGATTGTCGGCGACCTGAAATACGGAAGGACTGTGTATTCGCTGCTATACGCACTTACCAACTATGATGTGGACGTGCACCTTGTGTCGCCGCCCAGCCTGCAGGTGAGAAAGGAATCGATTTACGAAGTTGAGGGAAAGCTTAGCATAAAGGAGCACAGCGAGCTTGAAGACGGAGTGCTGTCGGATGCCGACGTGATCTATGTCACCAGAATTCAGCGCGAGCGCTTTCCCGATCTGCAGGAGTACGAGAAGGTGCGCGGGACATACACTATTGACGAAAAGACTCTGGCAAAGGCAAAGCCGGATGTTGCTGTCATGCATCCGCTCCCGAGGGTTGACGAAATTGCTCAAAATGTGGATCACACAAAGAACGCGATCTACTTCAAGCAGGCGTCGTATGGAAAGGAATTGCGGGCCGCGTTGCTTGCACTGATGCTGAATGAGAATATTCCAAGCT
The DNA here is from genome assembly GCA_964574725.1 of uncultured Nitrososphaera sp. Lineage (GTDB taxonomy): Archaea > Thermoproteota > Nitrososphaeria > Nitrososphaerales > Nitrososphaeraceae > Nitrososphaera. The sequence continues at coordinate 3,272 of CAZNOV010000056.1, forward strand.
GACCGGCTCTGCATAGCCAAGAGTCGGGCGCCGCAAAGATTACAAAGCAATAGCCCCTGTCCACCAGCATGTTCTCAAACGAAAATCTTGGCAAGGCTCTTGATTCTTTTGGACCGAGGATAGACGGGTGGATAAAGGAAGTCTTTGGTGGCGTGGACGCATTGAACCTTTCAAGGCCACAGAAGGAGCTGATTCAGGCTCTGACTGTTGAAACTTTCCTGTTCAATTCGTTGATGTCCAACGAGGAAATAATAGCTGTGTTGTCCGACATCATCCGGAACATCGCGATCAAGCACTCGTACGGCAAGTCGCTGGACTGGAGACAGAGGGCCGGGCTGTTCAAGCGCTAGCCACGAGCATGCAAGCTAATTTCGCCCGACAATGCTGATGTATTCGTAAGCCTTGACCGCGTTGTCAAACGCATACTGCACGTTCTGATACTGCTGCCTAAAGTCCGCGACCTCCACAGCGACCTTGGCGGGATCCTGCTTGTCGATAACCACGCGCTTTATGAAATTCGCTATTTCCTTCATTTCACCTTCCTTCATTCCCAAACGTGTCACTTCCGGCACTCCAATCCTGATGCCTCCGGGATGCATGTAGTGCCTTCCAGCCTTGATGTCACCCGGGAGCAGCTGCCTGTTCAAGATAATGCCCGCCTTTTCCAGGCTCTTTTCGATAGTGCCTCCATCGCCGAACCTGGTCACGTCAACAGCAATCTGGTGCGACGCCGTGTAGCCGCGCTTTTCCCCGAGCACTCCAAATCCAAACCCGGCAAGCGCCTCTGCAAGCGCCTTGGC
>CAZNOV010000056.1:4171-6294 GCA_964574725.1 uncultured Nitrososphaera sp.
CCCTGGTCGTGCATAAAGCCCGCCAGCTCTTCAACCGGGTGAGGGAACAGAAACAAACTTCCGCCGAACATTCCAATCTTTGGGGCCTTGCCCTCGCGCTTCATCTCCTCTATTCTTTTCTTTGTCGCGTCTACGTCGATAGTCATTTCTTCCTTTGAGAACGGGTAATGCTCTATGTTCAGTCCGTGGACGAGACCGGCTGTGCCGGAATGCTCCTTCTTGCCGTGAGAAATGTGGCCGCCGGAAGGAATCGAGGCGGCCATCATGTAGTCGCCTGGATTTGAAAACGCTGCATAGATTGCAAGGTTTGCCACTACGCCGGAGGTAGCGCGGCAGTCGGCAAACTCTGATCTAAAGACCTTGCGCGCAAGCTCGTTACAGATGAGCTCCACCTGATCGATGTAGATGCAGCCTGCGTAGACGCGCTCGCCTGGCCACCCTTCGGCGTACCTATTTCCAAAATCGCTTATAAGAGCCTCCCTTACTGCTGGGCTTGGAACGTTTTCGCTTGCAATGAGCGGAATCGACCTGTTAAACCATTCATGATGCTCGCGCATCAGGCTCAAAACTTTGTCGTACGCTTTCTTGCTTTCACTCATGTTCGCGAACTTGGTGACCAAATTGGTTGTTTTAAGCTATCGCTCTAGTATCGAATGAAAAGCTTCGCCCTACAGTCATCCGGACAAGATGAATCTGCCCGTTAGAGTTTATCGGATGAACATTCCTTAATGTTGTGGTAGATCTTGAGCGGGTGCGGCGGGAACTTTACTCCTGCCAACAATCAGGGCGAGAATGAAAGATGCCAGCGACACCACCGCGGCTGCAATGAATATTGAATTGTAAGCGACCTCTGTTGGGAAATGACCTTCGACTCCCTCAACGGTTCCTTGGTACGTCTCCTGCATGATTCCAGCAAACACCGGACCAACAGACATTCCGACAAAGTTGAGGAGAAGAGTCATTCCGAGCGCGATCCCGGTCATCTGCATCGGCACCGACACGAGTATCACATTGAATCCGCCTGTAATCGAAAAGGTAAGACCTACCGCAAGTATTGCTAGTCCGGTAGCAACCATGATTTCGGTAGAATGAAACATGAGCAGGATAAAGAATCCGATAGTGCCGATCAAAGTGCCGATCAGTGTAAGCCTCGTATTTCTGACTTTGCTCAGGATGAATCCTGACCAGACAGTTGTGACCATGAACACAATCATGAAAGGTAGCTGGACGTTCGCAACGTCTAATGGACCTCCACCAAATCCCAGCGGTTCGGGACTTCTCACCATGACAGGAACCGTCAGATAAACTGTGAAAATTGAAAGGAAGGTCAACATTAGAATCAGAGTCGGTGCAAGGAAATATCCGCTTGTCATTAGTTTGAAATCGAGAAGTGGTGAACGCGCTCTTTTTTCAGTCACAATGAACGCCGCAAGCGAGACCGCCGACCCGGCGAAGAGAGCGGCGATCGTGTACCACGTGCCAGCACCATTAGCTTCCAAGAAGGTGATGCCGGTCAAGAAGAAAATTATCGTTGCAGCGAGTAAGAGCGTTCCCTTTATGTCAATAGTCCGATCGATGGGATAATTCGCCGCCGACGGCGGGACATGCACTAACTTCACTATTGCCAGCCAGAGCCCGATGGCGACGGGAAGTATTGCTAGGAACGTTGCCTGCCAGCCATAACTTTGGATGATCGCCGCGCCGCCTATTAGACCGATGATAGCCCCGGCAGGAAACGTGGAACTAAAAATAGTTTGGGCCATTCCAAGTTTTTTCTCTGGAAAGATTTCCCTAATGATTCCGAAAGCAATAGGGAACATCGCCATCCCCGCGCCTTGAGCCGCCCTTGCCACAAGCATGAACTCAAAATCTGTCGCAAATCTTCCTCCCAAAACTCCTAATATGTAAACTGCCATCACAATGAGCAATATTTTTTTCTTGCCGTAAATGTCGCCCAGCCTCCCGCCGATCGGGGTCATGACAGCCGCTGCGATTATCCAAGCTGAAAGGAGCCACGACGATGTGTTGTAAGAGATGTCGAAGTCGCGAATGAAATCCGGGATCGCTGGCAGTATCATTGTTTCGTCAAATAGCACAATCAGACCCAAACAACTCAGGATTAT
>CAZNOV010000056.1:6394-8160 GCA_964574725.1 uncultured Nitrososphaera sp.
TCCCGATGTTTCCCCTGTTGTAGCCGCCTCCTCCTAGCGCGATTATTCTTCCGCCGCAATGTTTGTGCGCCAGCTCATGCAGAACGTCGGCGGCATGCCTGTGAGCCCTTGCCGAGTATTTGAGATGAGTTATCGGGTCTCCAGCTAGGCTGTCGGCGCCGCACTGCAATATTATCAGCTCCGGTTTCGCCTCGTCGATGAATTTTTCTACCCTGCTAAATTCTTCAATGAACCTGTCGTCGCCGGTTTCCGGCGGCACTGGTATGTTTAGCTTTGTTCCCTTTGCCGCTCCCTTGCCGGTCTCATCTGCCGATCCTGTTCCAGGGAAAAGGTACCGGCCGTCCTCGTGAATGTCTGCAAAGAAAAGCAGAGGATCGTCTTCGAATTCGTAAAAGACGCCATCGCCGTGGTGCGCATCAATGTCGACGTACGCTATGCGCTTTATCCCGTACCTGCTCCTTGCGATCATCGCTGCAACGCCGATGTCGTTAAAGACGCAAAAGCCAGACGCGGCGTCGCGCATTGCGTGGTGCAATCCGCCTATTGGGTTGAAGGCATGGTGGATCTTTCTTCCCGAGCCGTCCTTGCCCGATAGGACCATGTCAAGCCCTGCCAACGTGGAGCCGACCGTGTAAAGCGCTGCTTCAAAGACGCCCTTGTACGCCGGAGTATCGCCTCTGTCCAGAACCGTGCCGCCATGCCTTGAAGCCATCTTCACAAACTCGACGTAATCCTTGTCGTGAAACGACAGAACTTCCTGTTCGGTTGCTGCTACGGGCTCTTCCACTACAACATTGGCGACATTTTCACTCTGGAGCCTCTTCCAGAAAGCATAGATTCTGTCATTGCCCAGCGGGTGCGAGCTGCCAAATCCGTATCTGGCAAGTGCCTCGCCAAAGAATACGCCGGTGTAGCACACAGGCGTCAATGGCGGCTACTGCAGATAAATAATTCTAGCCGCTTGTTTCTTCATTATGAAAAAAGAGCTTGGACGGCCAGAGGCTTACGCCGCGGCCGTGCTTGCAGTGACAGGCGCAGGTGGTATGCTGACTCTTCCAAAGTATGCTTTGACGGGTCCGGCAAACATGTATGCTAGTATAAATCCGTTGAAGAGTACTCCTACGAAGCTTCTTGGAGATCCAAGGGCGACATCAGCTGCAAACAGCACAATCATGATCGACGAGTAGGCCACATTTGCAGTCCATGCCCGCTTTTTTCCCCGAAGGATGGCGAATGCGATCACGATTCCTATGGCTCCTAGGGTTGCTATGAAAATTCCATCAAAGTCTGAAACAAATTCGAGCTCTTCCAGGGACGAATAGTCAGACTCTGATTCTCCCATGTATTTGAGGTATCCCGTAGTGGACGAAACTAGGTAGAGGCCAAAACCTACCCCCAGTATTCCCGCCATCAGCCGCAACCTTCCTATCGACGTCACTATCCTCGGTCTGTTGCTCGAAGAAAGTGGAATTGACATTTCGATCATCTTTGCGAGAACGGGAATGATTAACGCTGCTCACAGCACTCTATTACTAGTCATACGCCGACGCTAGGAATAAGGAGTATGGCGATCAGTCCAACAGCAAGCAAAGGAGTTGCTGTTAAATATTGAATACACTTTAGCAAAGGTGCTAGATGTTCACGGGTGTTGTCGAAGGGATTGCACGAGTAAAATCGATTTCGAAGAGCAGGAAAGGAGCAAACAGCGTCATTCGAGTGACGCTCGGCAAGCTGGGACGTGGCCTAAAGATTGGCGACAGCGTCTG
>CAZNOV010000057.1:0-7985 GCA_964574725.1 uncultured Nitrososphaera sp.
TTCTTGACTTCTTTAGCCCATAGCGCCAGCTCCTTTTGCCTATCCTTCTGGATCTTGCCAAAGTCCTTTTCATTGATGCTTCTATCCCCGATGAATCTAATATAGGTGAAGTCAGTGGTCAGCGCTGGTGGAGCCCCTTTGCTAGACTTGTGATAGTGTGTGATACAAGAAGTAAAGTGGCTTCTTCCCGTATAATCATGACGACTGATCCTTATTGCGGAGGGATTTGTTCTGTAGCGGGATCTCGTAATATCCATCTCGATGTCCGGTCATGTTATCATGATCTGCCGTATCCGAGCTGAAAAGAAATGCTCTTCTGCATTTTCTGCAAACATACATTCTATCGAGAGGGACGTCGGCGTCCACATATCTCATCCTGTCTTCCCCGGGCAGTCACGAGCCCCGTAGGATAGAGATTAATGATTTGCGGTGAAATCTACTAGCGTAGCCAGCATGGTATATCAGAAAGAATTCGGCGGCAATTCAAGCTCCCCCTGAGCTCCTATCTGAATCGTTTTATGGTTTCAAAAAGCTCACGAGAGGTAAACGGCTTTTTGACGAACTCGTCAACATGCAGTGACGGCATGACTTTACGGAATTCATCTGGGTGAATCACGAATGACGAGGTAAGAATAACCTTGAGGTCTGGTAGAACTTCTTTAATCCGTCTAGCAAGATCAAAACCAGACATCCCTGGCATCTTTATGTCTGAGACAACAAGGACGCACGCTCTACAGCCTTCCTCCCTGACGTGATGGAGGGCGGCTTCCGGGTTGTTAAACGAATGAACAGCATAACCTCCCTTTTCTAACATCCTCTTGGTGACAGCGAGCACATCGACTTCGTCATCCACAAGCATTATGGTGGTTGCTTTATCGGTTCTATTCAAATGTCTTCAGGCTCCACACTGTGTCTTCGCAAAGAATTTGAAGTATTGGTGATGACCTTGTCATCATGATTGCGCTGAACTGAAAGACTAAAATTCTCTATGATGGGCTCTTCCAGAACATTTCCTTCTAGTTTCATTTCCTTTTGCTTATAAGTGCGATCTTGATTGGTATGGTTCGTGCCCGTTTATGTCGTATGTCCTGATTGTGGAGCTGACCTTGTGATAGATAGATTTCAAACAGTTAGCAAGGAAAGCATGCACGATCCAGCGTCTCTCGTGGAGATGGGAAAACACGTCAAAGATGAGAAACCGCTCGAATGTCCTATGCCGCTACGAGATTGTCCTACTCGAACAGACTTTTTATTGGAAAGATTAGGAATACCCCCAGCGTGATACTTCCATACTCACCCCCTCTCACTGTCCCCAGAGTGCTAGCTCATCTATAACCTAGATATCTGAGCTTTCATCTCCTTTGGCTTGCCGGAACCTATGTGAAAGAGTCGCTGTCAAGGGGTGCAATGGCAGCCTGTATGACCTTGGCGAGTCCTGCAGCTGCCGGGGAAATTTCTCATCGGCTGGCTTGTCGTTAACATTGTCTCAATGCGGCTTCCCGGTCATTTAGTTATTTATTGGATAAAATATTTCTAATATTGATTACTTTTTGACCGTTAGCTTTCCTAGCTGTGCAAGCAATGCTGCAAGCTGGATCTCGGGGTGGGCGCCGGACGCGAGCCTGTAGTCGTATTCAGCCATCAGCGCCGCGAGTTCGTCAGGTCTTTCGAACTTTATATCGTACACTTCTTGATTAGCATACCTCATAAAGTCAGTCTCTGACATTCCGTATACCTGCGTTAGTTCCAGCAACCTTGCGCGGGCATCGTTGAACTTTCCGGACAATGCCAGCCGCAGCACGTCTCCCACTTTTGCTCTCCCGGATAGTCCCACTGCCGTCGTCACATTAGGCAGCGACACCGAACCCATTCCAGCGGCAGCCTGCAGGATGTTAATCGAATGGCGGAGATCGCCGCCTGTGGAATCGTATATCTGCGCCAACGCCTTTTCTTCGTACTTTACTTTCTCTTTTTCACAGATCATCTTCAGGTATTCAATGACCTCCTCCTTCGGGATCCTTGTGAATCTGAAAACCACGCACCTGCTTTGAATTGGCTCGATGATCTGGGAGAGCTTGTTGCATATGATCATGAACCGCGTCGTTCTCGCGCTGTCTTCGATGATGCGCCTGAGCGCAGTCTGAGCCTCGGAAGTCATCTCGTCTGCTTCGTCGAGAATGACTATCTTTGGCTTGGCAAAGTCTCTGTCGGAGGCGAGCTTGATTGATGCGGCGAATTCTTTGACCCTCTCCCGCACCATCTTGATGCCGCGCTCATCCGATGCGTTAAGAGAAAGCGTATTTTTTCGCCATTCTTCGCCAAGAAGCTCTGTTGCGATGCACAGCGCGGCCGTAGTTTTCCCGACGCCTGCCGGGCCGGAGAAAAGGAGATGCGGCAGATCGGGGCTTTTGATCAGATTGCCAATTGCCTTTAGGATTTCCTTCTGTCCAACCACCTCGCCCAGCTTTTTTGGTCTGTACTTTTCTGTCCACATCAGGTTGGCTAGATCGCTTTTCTTGCTCGCCGACATGAGCGTTACTTTCTGTTTTCCACGAGCAAACAAAGCATTAATAGGTTTCTTCGAGAGGGCTGCTTTTCAGCTGAAGCTAGCTCGGAGCTTAACAAAAGCTGTCCTGATAAAAGATATAACGGAACGTGATCCTCTAGAGTTTACCTGTAATGGCTGACGGCGTTCACCCTGATCCCCAAATAGAAGCTATTCAAGAAGCGTACAGGATAGGGTACATGATAGAGGAGGTAAGGGTATCATACAGGAAGGATGTTCAGATGAACGTCGGTAATGTTTCGATAGACGCGAAGGAAGGGGACATGTCATCGCTCCCTCGGTGGGTAGCAAAGATTCTTTCCGGGCAGGGGGCAGTCGAAATTCAGAGCAACGATACTGCTGCCTATGTTTCGCGGGCGATGAATCGCGAGCGCATATCAAAGCCACACGACCTTTCAGGGATTGACACCGATTTCTATGCAAGGGTAAACGACTATCTTGAAGGTCTTGCCGAAAGGGAGAGGGAGAACCTGCTTGTGTCGTTGAATACTTTTGTCGCGTCTCGTCTAGAAAAGATAGTAAAGTTGGCAGCGGCCTCTCCTCTGTCGCCGGAACTTGAGTCACGACTTTCGGCGGAGGAAAAGGAGCTGTACCTGCTCATAAACGGCGCGTCAACAAAATTCAGGAAGGGAGTCCTCAGGAAATTTGGCTAAGCAGCAGACGGCAGCTGCCCTTGCGGACCAGCTCATCAATTTTCTGAAGGCGTTCAAGGACCCAGATGGCAGCTACAAGTATTTTGAAAGGATTAACGACATGATGGCCGCCAACGCGCTGTCGCTTGTCGTTGACTACATCGACCTTGATTCCCACAATCCTGCCCTGGCAGAAGAAATAACTCACGAGCCGGACGAGTATCTGGCCGCGTTCCGCGAGGCCGTACTTTCTGTCCTACGAGAGATCCACCCAGACTACGAGAAGGAGATCCGTGACAAGGTGCGGGTCAGGATAGGGAATTACACCGTGCAGAAGGGCCTGCGCGAAATAAACGCCGATCTGATAGACCGGCTGATTAGTGTCTCTGGCATGGTCGTTCGTTCCTCCGAGGTAAAGCCCTTGGGGAAGAAGATTGCATTCAAGTGCACCAACTGCAGCACGCTGACGGAGGCCGAGCTAAAAGGCCTTGTCATGAAAAAACCTGCAAAGTGTCCGGCATGCTCTGAAAGAGAGCTCGAGATGGATCCGGAGAACAGCCTTTTTATCGACTTTCAGATGGTTCGGCTTCAGGAACTGCCTGAAGACCTGCCAGCTGGGCAGCTGCCGCACTACGTGGAAGTCACCGTGATGGGTGACCTGGTGGATCAATGCAGGCCCGGAGACAGGATAATACTCACAGGCATAATTCGGATCGAGCAGGAGCAGCTGGCAGCGCAGGCAAAGACGAGCCTCTTTAGGCTTCGGATGGAAGGCAACAACATCGAATACTTGGGCGGAAGGGCGGGAAGCAAGGACACAAGGTACGCGGAGAGGATCATGATAAGTGCGGAGGACGAGAAGCAGATAAGGACGATCTCGACCAAACCTGATGCGTACGAAAAACTTGTGGCCTCCTTTGCGCCACACATTTACGGCCACTGGGAGATAAAAGAGTCGATCCTCCTGCTGATTGTGGGCGCGGTCACAAAAAAGATGGATGATGGGTCGACAAGGAGGGGCGACATTAACGTGCTCTTGGTAGGCGACCCTGGTGTCGCAAAATCAGAGATGCTGAAATTCGCTGCAAAAATTGCCCCAAGGGGTCTATATACATCAGGAAGGGGATCGACTGCAGCAGGGTTGACTGCGGCAGTCATCCGCGATAAGTCCGGAATCATGCTTCTCGAGGCCGGGGCTGTCGTCTTGGGCGATCAGGGGCTCGTTAGCATAGACGAGTTTGACAAGCTGAGGCCGGAAGACCGTGCCGCGTTACATGAAGTGATGGAACAGCAGACATGCTCGGTTGCAAAAGGAGGCATTGTAGCAACCTTGAACGCACGCACATCGATCTTATCAGCTGCAAATCCTATCTACGGCAAGTACGACCCGTACAAGAATATCACGGAAAATGTGAACCTCCCCATCCCGCTGCTCACAAGATTTGACTTGATATTCATAGTCAGGGACCTCCCGGAGAAAGAAAAGGACAAGCTTATCGCGAGCCATATCCTAGAGATCCACCGAGAATCAGAGCTAGCGGCAAAGCCGGCGATAGACATTGATCTGTTCACAAAGTACCTCTCCTATGCAAAGCAAATCGAGCCGGTCCTTACCCAGGAAGCTATAGACCTCATTCGCAACTATTACCTCGACATGAGAAAAGTCGAGTCTGAAGGCATGATCACCGTAACTCCCAGACAGCTCGAAGGCTTGGTGAGACTCGCCACGGCGCGGGCCAAACTGCTCTTGAAGGACAAAGTAGAAGCCGACGACGCCTCTAGGGCAATTTATCTGGTGGAACAGATGCTAAGAACGGCCGGTGTGGATGTGAACACCGGCAAGATGGACGTCGGCGTGCTTTACGGAAAGCCGCAGAGCGAAACTTCAAAATCAAAGACTTTCATGGACGTGTTCAAGGGGCTTTCCGGTACTGATAACAACGACGTAGAAGAGAAGGCTCTCGTAGAAGAGTTGGTCAAGTCGGGCAAGTTCAGCGACGAAAACGATGCCAAGAAATACTTTGAAAGGGCCAAGCGCGAAGGACTGATCTACGAGAGGAAGTCCGGGTTTTGGGCAAAGGCATAGCTGCGGTCGCTACGAGCTCTTCCTGTTTAAGGCCGATAATCAGAAAATTTCGGGAATACGTGAGCCCTTGCCAGCTATCAATGCTGGTTGGAGAAACATAACTCTAAAAGCATAGCAATCAAACAGATAGTTTGGACCGATTCATGCCGTCTGATTCCGTAACTGATAGATCGGTGTCGAACCTTCTTGAATTGCTTGGTTATTCGTCACTGTATCCACCGCAGGAATTGGCGCTATCAGGAGGAATTCTTCAAGGGAAGAACATGCTCGTCACGACCCCCACCGCCAGCGGAAAGACTCTGATCGCAATGATGGCCATAGTCAAGACGCTGGAACAGGGATCCAAGGCTTGCTACCTCACTCCGCTTAGAGCCCTGGCGAGCGAAAAATACGAGGACTTTGGTCCTCTGGAGCGGCTTGAAATCAACGGCAGGCGGCCAAAGGTCATGATTGCGACCAGCGATTACGATTCATCCGGAAATGAACTTGCCGGCGCGGACGTCATCGTGCTTACTAACGAAAAGATGGACACGCTCTTTCGGCACAATGCAGAATGGCTTGGTGACATAGGGTTGTTCGTATCTGACGAAATCCACCTTATAGGCGAGAAGGAAAGGGGTCCGACCCTAGAAATGATGCTCACAAAGATCCGCCAGTATTATCCGGCGTCACGGATAGTGGCGCTATCCGCGACTGTAGCAAATTCCGACGAGCTGGCATCGTGGCTTGACTGCGAGCTTATTCAGACTGAATGGCGACCTACAAAACTCATTGAAGGAGTCTACGAGCACGGGACGGTCAGGATGAACAACAACACTAGGTTCCAGATAGAACATTCCGGCACGCCGGGAACGGCGGCAATCGATCTTGCAATTGACTCTGTGGGCACCGGGGGCCAGGCGCTGATATTTGCAGAAACGCGCAAGCGAGCCGCGTCACTGGCCGCAAAGGCTGCTGATGCGGTACAGCGGCGGTTGAGCAGGGAGGAAAAGATCCAAACGGCAAGAGCCTCTTTGGAAATTCTTCAGAAGGGAGAAGACAGCGAGCTCACCAAGACGCTCGCACAGCTGGTCGGAAGAGGGGTGGCCTTCCACCACGCGGGCCTGGGTTCCTCAAGCAGGTCAATCGTAGAAGATTCATTCAAGAAAGGATTCATCAAGATCCTTACCGCGACTCCCACACTGGCCGCAGGTGTCAACCTGCCTGCAAGAAGAGTTGTAATCGCCAGCATACTCAGGTACGATTCAGACTATGGCGGAAACGTGCCGATCAGCATACTCGAATACAAGCAGCTTTGCGGCAGGGCGGGCAGGCCAAAATACGACACCGCCGGCGAAGCGATCATAGCAGGCAGCGAATTGAGCGCATCCGGCGACGAGCTTTATGACCATTACGTGATGGGAACCCCCGAGCCCATCAGGTCACAGCTATCAAACGACCGCGCAGTCAGGTTCCACCTGCTTGCGACAATCGCCGGACTGCCAGGAATGAAAAAAGAGGAAGTTCACAAGCTCTTCGGGAAGACCCTCTTTGCCCATCAGTACAGAAGCGCTGCAGTGTCATTCAAGGTCGATTCAGCGCTTGATTATCTAGAGCAGGAAGGGCTGACAAAGTCCCGGAACGAAAGGTACATCGCCACGGAATTTGGCCGTCGGACCTCGCTGCTCTATATAGACCCCGTCACAGCCGTGGAATTCAGGAACGCCCTACAGGGGGTTGCGCGCACAAGCGATGGCAAACATGTGCTCGGCTTTGTTCACCTGATCACGAGCAGCCCTGACTTTTACCCAAAGTTAACGCTGCGCAAGAAAGATTACGAGGACGTGAACCTGCTCATCCAGAAACGCAAGGATGAGCTGCTCTACTCTGTGACAGAATACGACTGTTCGCGAAGCTTCTGGGCTCTTTGCGAGTGGATCGAAGAAACAAGCGAGAAAATTCTCAGTGACAGGATCGGGGCAGAGCCGGGTGACATGCACAGGATCGTGGAGACTGGTGGCTGGCTGGCCTATTCACTCTATGAAGTTGCCAAGCTGATCGGTAGGGAAGACTTGCTACCAGAGATTTATAACATGCGTATCCGGATACGATACGGCGTGAAGGAGGAGTTGCTGCCGCTAGTTGCGCTAGAGGGGATAGGCAGGGTAAGGGCAAGAGCGCTGTACAACGCCGGCCTTACCGACATTGCCAGAATAGCCAGGGAGCCGCAGGCAAGGCTTGCAGCTGTATCCAAGATCGGTCCTGCAGTAGCAGAAAAACTGAAAGAACAGCTGGGGAAAAAAAGGCCGGGGCAACAGTAGCAAATGCTCGACGGCACAGCGATTGTAATCCATGCTATCGCCGTCTCCGCAATTTCGTTCGCAGTCATTTTCTTTCTCACCCCTATCGCAATACGGTGGCTTGAGGCGAAGGGCAGGGTCGTCCCGGATGCCCACAAGCCCAGCAGGCCTAACGTCCCTCGACCTGCAGGCCCGGTGATAATGGCCGGAATCGCTGCTGCAGAGATCTTTCTGTACGCGGTAACAATGAATTCGGCAGTCCTGGCGATCCTCCTTACGACCGTCGTTGCATTTACGGTGGGATACGTCGACGACAGCAGGGTCATGCCCGGATGGTTCAAACCGGTAGCGCTCTTGTCCGCTGCACTGCCTCTCGTGGTTCTCGGTGCTCACGGAAGCAGCCTCAACCTGATATTCGGAAG
>CAZNOV010000058.1:0-7835 GCA_964574725.1 uncultured Nitrososphaera sp.
ATCAAATAGCCGACATACCCGGCGTCATATCCGTCGAGGGAGTGTATGGTGACTTTGATTTGATCGTTCGTATCGAGGTTCCGGTTGGCTCAAACATTGACCAGGTCGTGAACGAGATTAGAAAAATGCCTGGCCTCAAGTCAACTAGGACGGTGTCCTCCATTGAAGGCGAGCGCAAGAGCGGCACTGCCATGGACCACCAAGGAGAGCCATCAGACTGACAGTCTTTTCCGATCGCTCATGAGATTCCGGTATTGAGTCCGGCTGCTGGTATCCGTGCGTCAGAACAATTTGCCACTACTTCCATACTTACATAATTAGTACCTAACGTGTCCAAAAGCCAGCGATGCTCCTGCCGCGGACTGCAAGAAGGTGCATCAATTACGTATACAACGCGCTTGTAGATGATTTCAAGTTCATTTCTAACGGCAATGAGGTGCTGTTCATCACCTTTGCAGGAATGGCAGGAATACTCAACACTGTCACACGGATTTGTCAGAGACTTGGCGTTGAGACACGTCCATTCGAATTCGTTCATTCTTTGAAGGACAAGAATTGTGATGTCTTGTTCCTTCGAGATAGAAACAGGGCGTATTACCACTATGGAGTAAAAGGAGTTGGCAGCAACGTAGAGGAAGTAGCGACATTCCTCAATTGGATAATAGAGCAAGGGCGATACAAACTGGTGGTCACACTCGGGCACAGCATGGGAGGCTACGCATCTCTACTCTTCGCGTCAAAAATAAGGTCTGATCTTTCCGTTGGCATTTCACCGAGAACATTTCTAGATCCTGAGAACAGGGCGATTCATGCTGATAACAGATTCACAGAAGAGATTGACCGCCTGTACAAATCAGGAGGGAACGCGGCATCTCAATACTATGACCTCCAGAGATATTTCCTTTCGATGGACAACCGCCCTGATGCGAAAAAATGCACATACTTGTTATTCTTTGGGGGTGATGATCGCTTAGACAGAATCCATTCATCTAGAATGATTGGTCTTGATGAGTCTTTCCACATCTATCAAGTCAGGAACGCCAAACACAATGCAGCTCGAAATCTGAGAGACTCGGGAGCGTTACTCAGGCTCGTTGACAATATCCTGCGTTTCAGCAACCACCACAGCCTAGACACCCTTCTGGAATCCATAGCGGAGGAACGATCGTTGCGAAAGCTCCTGATGCGCCCGCGCTCATTGGCATAATGTGCCATTGCATATCTGAACGGCGCCAGCGGAATCCGGAAACTGGGTCTAAACTCTTTTATTGGTTCTTACAATTTGATTTCGCTGTGCGGCTGATTATCTATACTGGCAAGGGAGGCACCGGCAAGACCGTTACTTCGTGCGCGACGGCGATCAAGATGGCCGAGCTTGGCCAGAACACTCTGCTAATATCAGCCGACCCGGCGCATACTCTCGGCGACGCATTCGTAATGCCCAGCATTGGCCACGACCCACACCCCGTGATGCAGAACCTGACAGCGCTCCAGATAGACCCAGTCACCGAAATGAGCAAGCAGTACGACAGCATTCTGTCATACATGGCTGCGATATTCTCCGCAAAGGGGATCGATGAAACGCTTGCCTATGAAATCGCGATGCTCCCAGGCATGACGCAGCTCTTCTCTCTTCTAAAAATTGAGGAGATTTCGCGCAGCAAGGCATTTGATGCTATCGTTCTTGACATGCCGGCATCCGGCGAGGCGCTGCGCTACCTGTATTTTCCCAAGCTGGTCGGCAGCATCGGTCGCAAGCTCACCGGCCTTGCCGGTCTTTTTAGCGGCTTTGCAAAGGTCTTCCAGCCGCTTGCCAAGATCCCGGCGCCGTCAAGGAACGTGATCCAGAGCGAAATGGAACTTTTGGACAGACTGGACATCCTAGCGGACATCATACAGGACAACGACACCACGAGCATCAGGCTGGTCGCAAACCCGGACACTTTCAGCATTGAAAACGCAAAGAGGACATTAATGTCTGCCAGTTTATACGGCATCAACGTGGACATGGCCATAGTAAACAAGATTATGGTCGGCTCATCAGACGAATATTACGCAAGGTGGGCCACCTACCAGAAGGAAAGGGTTGCAGAGGCAAGGGCTAATTTTTACCCGCTCCCAGTAAAAGAGGTCGAGCTTTTCGCTACCGAGCTCCGAGGAACCGAGATGCTGCGAAAGCACGGCGAGGTCCTATTTGGAAAAGAAGATCCCGGCAAAATATTCTTCCGCGGCAAGCCCTATTCGTTCGTAAACGAGGGTACCGCAATCAACATGACCGTGCAGGTCCCATTCACAGAGAAAGACGATTTTGAATTACAACGTTACGGAGACCAGCTCACCATCAGCGTCAAGACTCCCGCGGCGCGCATTGTCAACATTGTTCCGCTGCCCGTAGCAACTGCAGGAATGAAAATGTCCAGGGCCAAGCTGCTCGATCACGAGCTAAAGGTGCTCTTTGAAAAAACTTCGTAGCCTGCTTATTGAACTTTTTTCTGGCTCTTCCAAGCCCAATCGTTCGCAAACAATTTATATAATGTCAATCTCGTTTACCTGTAGGAAATGCCGATAGATCCAGACTTTCCAAGGAATCACAAGGTAATAGGCAAGCACTCTCATTCAGACGGTGAACATTTTCACTATGTGTGGGGTCCCGGGAGGATGGCCGAGGCCGCAGAGAATGAAGAAGTGAAGAAGGCTTACGAGGCAAGAGGAGAGCAGATCGCTCCACTGGGCGTCCATGGCACCATGGTGGCAGTTGATTGGGACTCTTGCGTTGCTGACGGTGCGTGTATCGAAGCTTGTCCGGTGCAGGTATTTCAATGGTATAGGACAGAGCAGGACGTTCCGGGCACAGAGCTGACCAATGCAACCAGCTCGGGAACGGGCAGCACGACAAAGGAAGAGCGCAAGGACTACACAGACAAGGCAGACGCGATCAGGGAGCACGACTGCATCTGGTGCATGGCGTGTGTTTCAGTTTGTCCGCCTCAAGCTGTCAAGGTCGATCAGTCCAGCTTGGAATTCCACGAGAAGGCATCAGGAACCTACAACGAGGCTCTCGCGAAGGGTAGCGCGCCTCCACCTCATGCGCACTAGCGCACACTCTTTCTTTTATCTATAAATTTCCCTTCCAGCTCTGCAGAGTCAGGATGCCGGTTGCGGCGGATTCTTACATGGGCGTATTCACGCCGGCTGACATTTCACGCAGGATTTCTCTATTTATCGCAGGCACGATCGACTTTCCGATCATAGCAAAGGGAGAGCTGATGGGATCATTCTACCTGTTCGGTAAAGACTACGGAGTACCTACTGTGTCCGAAGCAAGGGATGCCTCCGACATCGCACGGAAAGCTGTCGAGCAGGTAGCAAAGGATGTCAGGCTCTATTCCTCGAATCCTGCGAAAATGGCGGCGGATTTCACGCGAGAAAACTACAGAAAGAGGTCTCTCCAGATAGCCGTCGATAATGCTGGCAGCGCGGCAGAAATGGACCAGCGGGTGGCAGGAGACCCGGCCATACTCTCCGACTGCTTTGCCCAGCACATAGCTTACCACAGGCAAGGTTATTTCTTTGAACTATTCCAGCCATTGAACGCGAGCGATATGCCTCAGACACTGAAAAAAAAGCTTGAGCGGAGGATGCTGCTTCTAGGATTTAACGTCCCCGACAGGAAGTCACTCCCATTCAAAAGCTCTCTTGAACCCTTTTTCGAATGGATGCTAAAACAGAGACACGTCGGTTAAAAAATTGACGAATGATCGATTACTCTGATCATCTGCTTGACGTCAAATACCATCACGTTCTTTGGCAGGTTTATTGCAAGCACCCGTTCCTCCGGTTGTTCATACCTTAGCACGTGAACCAGGGCTCCTTCCCTGCCAAGTCTTCTGCCGGTTCTTTTTTCTATCATGACACGTGGGTCGAACAGCGCATCGAAACTGAAAAGATAGGTGCCGCCCCAGACATTGACGGAGTATTCGACCTTGCAATAAGGGATTGACATCCTCGGAAACAAGAGGCAGCTTGACGAATGCAGGATATCTCCTTCGTAGTACATTCTGCTCCCGTGGAAGCTGTCCACGAAAGGCACCCGTGCATATGTCGTAGAGTTTACAGATTTTCTTGTGCACAGCGCAGTGTATCGACTGAACTCCTGATCGGGCAGCGAGGCCGGGCCATATCTCGCATCGTCGTGTATTGTAATCCTGCGGTTGACTAGGAACCTTTCTCCTGCCTCCAAAAGGCGACGGGTGTTTTCCACAAACTGGTGCTCGTTGCATTCGTATAGGGGCATTTTATCCGCCAACTCCCCTGACCACCTTGGAGATGGTATTTCTAGAACCGCAAATGGTGATGATGGGATCCTTCGGATATGCATCTCCGATCTCCTCCGAGATCGAAATCGTCTCCGCGCCTCTAGAGTAAAGCATCCTGCTCCAGAACTTGCCCCCGGACGCGACGGTGACCGTGTCTTCCAGCATAAACCCGATCTCGGTGATGCTGGACTGCACCGTCTCAAGAGGCACAAATACAGAAATCGACTTTATTTTTTGCGCACCCCTGCGGGTTGACACTACAGCAGCATGTTCGCGTCCCAGGTATAAAAATCGGTCGCGACATGCGATCCCACGCTCTCTCCCTATCGACGTTAGGCCGTCTTTCCGTTTGCACAAATCGAGGAAAAGCCAGCATTCCAAAGAACCTATAATAGTAGGAAACAAAATGGAATTGGCAGCGCGGATGTGGCAGAGTGGTCTTCTCTCTCCTGTCGGGAACACAATAATGCGTCGGCCTTGAGTCCGTCAGTACATGGCCGGTGAGCCGATTCGCCCTCGGGCGATCAGGAGTTCGAATCTCCTCATCCGCGCCATTTTACATTCTTCTTGCTGATTCCCGATGCCGCCGGTCGCTGACCCTCTGGCTGTGCTCCTCTTTTATTCGCCGATCGAGCCTAGTTATCAGTTCCTTGCAGGCTGAAATGGGATCGTAGCCGACTGCCTTGGCGTCTATCACGCCTCTTGCCGTCATCAGCCTGGTGCGGAGCGAATACTTGCGGGTCTTGTGCTTGTCCACGTACACGACTGCCGAAGTCACTTCGCCCAGCTTGCCCTGGATCTTTTTCAGGAATCGCTGGAGCTGCTCTTGGATTTCTATTCGATCCTGCCCGTCGTCAAGGTGCGCAATGTGGATGGCAGGGCCGGCACTCTTTTTTGGAAGAACGAGCTCCAGCGCGTCTTTTGCAGTGACGATGCCCATGGGCCTGCCGTCTCCTACCACGACGACCTCTTCGTTCTTCCTAAAGTTCTCCACAATGGCGTTCAGCCGAGTGCCCCTCTCGGCGGAAAGCGCTCTTCTCATAAGATCCTTTACCTTGACATCTCTGATTCCTGCGGTCGCGCCGGAGATACCGGCTGACCTGCTGGCCCTTTCTCGGGGAATCGTGCCGATTATCTTGCCGACGCCAAGGATGCTCAGTATACCACGGAGAACTCCTGCCGTGTTTATGATCGGGAGACGGGAAATATTGTATCGCCTCATTTTAGATATTGCGTCTGCGAGCGTAGAGTCCTCCTCGATAACTATTGCTCCAGACATCACTTCGTCGACCACGGCATGACCAAAGTCTGCTGTCTGCACGAGGTCAGTCTCGCTGACGATTCCCACAAGCTTGCCCTTCTCGACTACTGGAAGTGCCCTGTAGCCGCTGCTTATGACAAGCTGAGCAGCTTTTTCGACATCGAATTCAGGATTCACTGTAGATGTCATTACAATGAAGCTCTTTAGCTTTGAATACGGCTGCGCTGAAGATGATAGAAGCTGCTTCGCGAAAATCATTCCGGCGTACCTGCCGCTTCCATCCACCACCGGGACCTGGCTGATTGACTTGTCTTCCATCAGACTGTATGCCTTTGCAATAGTGTCGTCCGCATCAAGCGTGTACACGTCTCTGACCATTATCTCGGAAACTTTCATCGCTATAACTGAAGTTGACGACTCTAGTTCATTTTAAACTTTGCAATTGGGTCGACACAGCAAATATATCGCTTCCAGCGCCGCTCTGTCCAGATGGAAAGGGAGCCGCGGGTGGCAATTGTGGGGGTGGCCGCGGTTCTGGCCGCAGCGATCGCGACCTACCTGGTAGCGCCCCAAACGGTACTTCCGATACCGGAACCCGGCCCAGGAAGCGGCGTCAACAACACAGGGTCGGCCGTGAAGGTTCTTGCCCGAAACCTCGAAGTGCCTTGGGCAATCGACATCGCTCCCGACGGCAGGCTATTTTTCACCGAGCGTACAGGAAAAATTAGGATAATCGACGCGGGTGGGAAACTGCTGGAAGAGCCGGCTGCATTTATCAATGTGGAGCAGAGGGGCGAATCTGGGCTGCTCGGACTTGCACTGCACCCTGACTTTGCGGATAACCACCTGCTCTACGTCTACCACACCTATTCAAATGGCTCGACAATTCTTAACAAGGTGCTGATGCTGACGGAGCGGGACAACAAGATCGTCGAATCACGGGTGATCATTGACGGCATTCCGGGCGCCGACATTCACGATGGCGGCCGGATCAAGTTCGGCCCGGACGGCAAGCTGTACGTTTCGACAGGCGATGCCAGGCAGCCAGAGCTTGCCCAGAACACCAAGTCGCTTGCCGGCAAGATCCTGAGAGTGAACCCGGATGGAAGCATCCCAGAAGACAATCCGTTCGAGGGCTCGCCCGTGTACTCGTTTGGCCACCGCAATATACAGGGACTCGCCTGGCATCCGGTGACCAAGGAGCTCTACGCAAGCGAGCACGGGCCCGAAGGAGACGATGAAATCAACCTTATCAAGCCTAGGGCCAATTACGGCTGGCCAGTAGAGCAGTGCGATGCGGTGCTCTTTGAAAAACCCGTTGTCTGCTTCAACCCCGCAATCGCTCCGGCGGGATTGGCGATCGCCGCTTCTGACAGGCTTGGATATCAGAATGACGCGCTTGTCGCAGCACTCAGGGCGCAGCACCTTCGATTGGTAGACCTGGAATCAGGGTCTGGCGCGAACGTGCTCACGGGGTACGGCAGGATACGGGACATCGTCGAGGCACCGGACGGATCGCTCTACGTCACGACAAGCAACACTGACGGCAGGGCGATACCTGGGGACGATGATGACAAGATTTTAAGGGTAGACAGACCTTGACCTCGGTGCCTTAGACATGGTGGAAAAAAAATTCTACGAAATGAGCAGGTCCGAGCGCTTCGAATACCTGAAAAAATCTGCGTCTCTCGCGGAAGACGTTAGCGCCATGCTGACCCCGCTTACATTTGAGCAGGCTGATAAGATGGTGGAAAACGCGGTGGGCATCATGTCGGTGCCGATGGGCATTGCCACCAACTTTGTTGTCAACGGCAAAGAGATCCTCGTACCAATGGCGACGGAGGAGCCCTCGGTCATAGCGGCGGCAAGTAAAGCGGCAAAGATCGCCAAGAGCAGGGGAGGATTCGATGCCAGAGCCGGCGACTCGATCATGATTGGCCAGGTCCAGGTGGTTGGCCTTGCAAACACCGGAGCAGCCGCGCGAAAGATCCTGAAGAACAAGAAGCGACTGCTTGCTGCAGCAAATTCAGGAGGCCGGTCAGTGGCAGCAACAGGAATTCAGGTTAGGCAGCTGCGTGACAGTAGCCCGAACAAGATGGGCAGGATGCTCGTGGTCGAGCTTGTGGTAGACACAAAGGACGCGATGGGAGCCAATGCGATAAATACGATGTGCGAAGCAATCGCCCCGCATGTTGCTGAAATCACTGGAGGAGAGATCGTGCTAAAGATACTGTCGAATTACGCGACACGGAGGATTG
>CAZNOV010000059.1:0-7726 GCA_964574725.1 uncultured Nitrososphaera sp.
AAAAAACGTTCACCATTCGGATCCGACTCATCACAATTACTAATTTCAAAGCAGGAAGTCGCAGGAATGAAAATATTCGAAAAACTATTCCGTAAAGCTTAAGAGAAATGGTATCATAGGGTTTGATAATGCCTGCCTCCTCCGATTCCGAAAAGCAATCTGGAACATCTGCACTCACGAACAAAGCTCCGAGCACTTTTACTTGCGGGATCTGTCTGAAGGCATTTGCAAGCGAAGCAGAGCTAGCTTTTCATAAGGAAATCGAACACGTAAAGCATCTACCATTGTCGGGTGTTGCATAGTAATTTGCTATGTCATTTGTTGCAGCGTCTTCTTGACTTCGTCCTCATGGAACGCCCTTAGCGTCACAGTCCTTATCTCGTTAACGGAGAGCGAACCCAAGAGAATTGCCAATGCTCCATCATCATTAGGCATGTCGATGATCTCAATCGCGTCATAGGGCCCAGCCGTCACATAGCCAGTTATTTTGCCACCAAGTTTGCCGACCTGTTTCTTGAACTCTTCACGAGTCGTGGTATACGATGCCTTGAAGTTTTGTCTCCCTTGTTCTGTAAGCGTAACAAGGAGTATGTACGTCACCATGCTTCTGGGGCTCTCGCTGAGAGTATTAACCTTTATGCTCATTAGGGTACACACCTACCCTGCATCTCCAATCGCGTCAAGTCGACATTGGTCAGATAGAGCTGACAGGTGCCTGGATCAACTTTCTCTCTGAAAGGGGTCAGTACACTTTGGCCATCGCTGCTACGAGTATCTCGAGTACTTCAGTTGCCGGCGCAGTGTCACTTTCGTAATATGTTCTCCCTAATCCAGTACTTTGTGATTGTTTCCATGACCAGGCTGCCCATCCAAACCCATTTTCCTGGAGGACTTTCAGATACTGATCTGCTTCATCTTGGTTAACCGGAGCCATTTCTCCAATCAAGACTTCAGAGTCCCACTGTTGTGACCAGTTCTTGAAGTTCTCTATCTGATTCTCGCCTTGGCTGTCAGGGTATGGGATCGCATACAAGTGTGGCGCGTATACAATGCCCGTTACTCCCCTGGGACTTACCATTGGCTCCAAGGAAGGACTTCTCGTGAAACCCCATGTGGTTTCTCTGTCAAAGAATATTTTCTTGTCCGAGACTTCCCTGATCTCGTTGGCCATGTACGTGTGGTAATTTCCCAGCTTTTGATATTGTGATGGATCAAACAGGTGGGGCTCGTTGAGGATTTCATAACCTGCCACGCTATCGTAACGGTCGACCCGGTCTATGATATCCTTGAAAAACTCTGCCTGCACGTTCCATACGTTCCTGCCGTTGATGATTATGCTGTTACTCAGGAATGCGTTCCAGAATGGTCCTGCAGTCTGGATGTAATCGTTGTTCGTTGCTGGGAAGTCCTTTAATACAAACGATGGGAATCCATTGCCGCGCGCCTTGGCCCCGCCCTGAAGGTGCCAGTAGCTGCTAGTGAAGTAATGGAAGTTGGCAAAGAACACACAAATTTCATTGGCTTGAGCAGCTTCAGCAATCAATTGAATTCTGTTAATGAACTCTGTAGAATTGTAGACGTATGACTCCCAGTTGTACGGGACTCTTATCGCGGTGAATCCATTATCCTTGATATGCTGCATGCTTTCGATCACATATTGAGTCGAGCTTGGCAGACCTCCGGTCTCGCGTCTAACAAGTGACTCGTCTATGAACGAGACTCCTCTAAAGTCTCTAACAGGCAATTCTGAACAATCTTTAACCGATCCCGGAGATGACATACCGGTAGTTCCAATCACTCCAACCGAGTCCCACTCTTGACCGCTGGCAGCTGTTACTCGCGCCAGAAAGTAATGAGGACCAGCTGGCAAGTTGTAGTCGATTGACCATTTTGACCAGTCGTCTGGTGCAACCGGGATAGCCAGCTGGTACCCTGAAAAGTTTCCGTCGATAGTCACTTCGACTGCAGATATGTCAGTCCCTGCTGCAGTTCCGTTGACTGTAACAATTCCGTTAGGAAGCTGAGAATTACTAGCCGGAGACGTTATCCTGACATCTATAGGCCGCGGGGTATCAGACGTGCCATACACACCAACTGAATGCCACGCTTGGCCATTGAGGGCAGTGACTCTCGCTAGAAAATAGTGAGAACCTGCTGGCAATTCGTAGTCGATACTCCATGTCGACCAGTCGCCTGGCGCTGCCGGCCTAGCCAGCCGGTAGCCTGGAAAGCTTCCGTCAATAGTTACCTCAACTGCAAGAATGAAAATAGCTGCGGAGGTTCCGCTAATTGCTACTGTCCCGGCTGGCATTTGGGAATCACTCGCTGGGGAAGTGATCTGCACGGTTAGAGGGCCGATAAGAGACGCAGATGCCGCCGGTAAGCCGCCAAGCGTTATTGATAAAAAAGACAAGAGCAAGCCGATAAAGCTCATGCCCCGAACGACCTTGACGCTCATATAGAGCAACCTTTGGACAGTCCGCGAGTTTAAATTTCTGACGGAACTATGCATTTAATTTTTCAATGAACTAGTCGCGACGGCGTGTCCAAGTCAGACAATAAATGCGACAGAGATAAATGGCTTGGACATCTCCTCAGATATCCAGAACGATGTGGCTCATCCTAATAATCAGTTTGGCTGCAATGATAACCCAGCATGTCTACGCCGCGTTGCCAGAATGCCAAAAGTGCGTTGCGTTCAGACTTGATGACATCCAAGATTTCTATTTGACGAAATCGCAGATGGAGATCATCCAGACTTTTGAAAAGAGAAATGCCAGCCTCACGATTGGGGTCATCGGAAATCTCATAGGCGAAGACATTCAGCATATGGCATTCCTAAGAGAGAGGGCTGACAGCGCTGGCGCCTTCAAGATGGAAGTTGCAAACCACGGCTTGAACCACGAGGACTTTACTACGTTTGACAAAGGTGACCAGGCTGGGCTATTGTCCATGTCACAGGGGAACATCATTCAAACGCTCGGCGTGAAGCCTGATGTTTTTATTACTCCTTTCAATCGTATGAACAACGACACATTGGACGCCATGGTTGAGAATGGCATTCGGGTCGTGTCAGCTAGTATAACGCAGGATACCCCGCCGTTTGCAAGAAAGATATCGTTGGCTGATCGCGAAATTGCTATTACTGTATTCCATGTTCCTGCCACGGCAAGTACAGGTGATCTGAGCTACGATGGGGCCCAGTGGCTTGGATTCAAACATCAGGAGACTTTTGCCGAAATAAGAAGAAGTATGGACGAACACGGATACGCGCTCGTCATGATGCATCCACAAGAGTTTTCAGTCAGAAACGGGCTGGATTTCGAGAATGAAGTCGACATGGGCCAGCTGATCGAATTGGAACTGCTCCTAGATGAGGTTCAAGAGGAAGGTTATTCAATCGTATCTGTCTCTCAGCTTGCGGGACTTGTCGCGATTCCGGAATTTGCTGACTACCTGTCACCTGCAGTTCTCACTGTCTCATTCATTTCAATCATCGCATTACTGCTAATGCGCCGTTTTGGTAGGCCTATGCCTATGATCGATGACAAGAATCGCGTCGCGATAAGTGAAGGCTGATCATCAACCTTATTATCCACCAGCATGAACGTATTACGATGGAATACCAGAACGTGCACAGAAACATCATGAACCTTGACTCAAACATCAGGCTGGTAACCATCTGCGACATGGACGGCAAAATAATGTTCTCTGACCACAAGCCGGGTGTAACGAATCTTCTAAGCCCCGATGAAAGTAAGAGGTCGCTGGAAATGGCCATCAATGCTTGGAAAGAAAGGACCCGGCTTGCACCAAAGATTGGAAAGGGGAGGTATGTCCTGGCCGAGTACGAAAAAATAAAGCGCATTACTATGCCGCTAGGCGAACATCTACTGTACATCACTACAGAGCCAGGGGCAGACCATTCAAAGATAATCAACGGAGTTCGACAGATGGCAGCTACCATACCAGCCTAGAGTTTGGGCGAAGGAAACAATCCCTTCTCTCTTTTTTTCTGAACTGGAGTCCTGTCTTACCTTGGCAAGTGTTTCGGGCGCGTCGAACATCTTGATGGATTCAAGAATGCTATCACGCGGGGTCAGGGTCATCGCCGAGAGTATCGTTGCCCAGCCATCCCCGAATCTTGTCATTGCCCTCTCCGCCCATCAAGAAGTCATCGCCCTCTCCGCCATAGAGCGAGTCGTCCCCGTCTTCCCCGAACAATTCGTCGTCGCCTGACCAGCCGTAGAGGATGTCATTATCACTTCCACCGTACAGCTCGTCGTCGCCCCTTCCGCCGAATATCTCGTCATCGCCCTCATCACCGGTTATCTTGTCAGCTCCGCTATTGCCGAAAATAAGGTCGTCTCCTTCTCCGCCTTCAATCATATCATTGCCGTCGCCGCCGCATATCGTGTCGTTCCCTTCAAGGCCGTAAATAATGTCATTTCCGCCCATCCCGTTGATCACGTCGTCTCTTGGAGTACCTGTGATGGTGTCAGAGCCGGATGTGCCAACAATTGTCGCGGCTAGGCTGCTGCAGTCGACGCTCTGCTCGTCAGGCGGAGCATCTCCGCGGACTAGCCTCACGCTTATGGTATCATTCGACTGGGCAAGGTTGGTGATCGTGATCTTGTTTTTCTCATCCAGGAATGAATCCCCGACATCAATGTCCGCATTTTCAAGATCGCCGATTCCTGTTGTGTCAACGATCGTTTCGGTCGCACGGGGATCCATACTATCTGGGTGACCAGTCGGGCTATAGTGGTATACCAGAAGACCAGTCTGTTCCAGAGGCGTGTGGTCGTTGACGACGTTCTTTCTGGCCTCGATGGTGTAGTAGTGACCGCTACTTCCGAAGGGAACCTTGGCCATCAAGTAATTCTCTCCCGTCGGAGCACCTAGCATGTCCAGGGTAAACTCTACAATTTTTTCTCCTTGCTCTTCGTCCGCAGTTATCGTAATGATATCTTCTTGCTCAATCCAGCCTTCACTGTCTTTGTGTGTGGCCAACGGACCCGAGGGTCCCAATTCGCTATAGATGCCACCGCCCATTATGGACCACGGGTCGCAATGTACGCAGGATGTGGTAGCCGTATGTAGCCACCCGAGGTTGTGTCCCATCTCGTGGGCCCCCAATCCCACGAAATAGTCTGAAGGAGCTCCTACCGGCGAGCCCAGACCAGTGTCCTTTATTGCTATGAAATAGGCGTACAGCGAGCCTTCGTTAGTTGTTAATCGAATGGGCTCAAGGTAGCCGTAGCCTGCGATGTTCTTCCCAATTAATCCGTTGTAAATCGCGATCACTGAATCGATATCATCTCCTTCCGCGTTAGCCATGATGTCGTCTGGCGAAATATTCTGAATGGCGTTATCCGGGCCGTCGAAGTCTATTTGCGAATCCGCCTCGGCTATTAGGTCGCCTTCTCTTCCTCCGAAATTCAGGTAGTATTCTTCACTTTGGGGAAGATCCACCCAGTGAGTCACTCTGCCCTCAACTGCAAACTTGCCATAGCTGGCGTCACGCCAGTAAGCCGCAAGTGAATACCTATCATCAGTATAGAACTGCCCCGCGTAGTATTCTTCAGAATGGGGCTTTGTGGCGATATCGAAATACCTTGCAGGTACCACTACCTGCTTCACGGTTCCCAATGAGAGCGAAGATTGCTGGAAAATTGAAGAACGAATCTCCGCTGCATCGTCCTCGGAACTCTGTGCGCTGCTTTTCTCAACAATTTCCATGGACTGCACTCTCATGTTTTCTTCGGCGCTGCTCTCGATCTCGCCGCTGTCTGACCCCGCCGCGCCTATCTGCTCGTCGCTGTCCTCTTGCAGGAATCCCTCAACCACGACGGTACTTCCGGCAAGGAGCAAGAGATCCGACTCATCATCCTCGCTTTCAAAATCGAGAAGGTACCTCTGAGTCGTGTTTTGCTCTCCGTCATCTGTCATGACTAGGTATTCGTATGAGACGGTTCCGTCCAGGTACACAATCTCTCTAGCATTGAGACGCCCTGATACAGTTACAAGCGCGTCCCCCGATGCTTCGTCCTGTTCCTCGGACTCGGCGTATGATGAGCTGGAGAAGATGAGACTGCTGAACAGCAGCATGAATCCAAGTAACGCTGCAGAAATCTTGTTTTCCAATTTCTAATTCGGCCCCGGTTAGCCAGAAATCGTGCTCCCTAAAAAAGTAGGTAGGATTTCAGGCTGGATCTGAACAGTGATCTGGACTATCTACCGGCCATTCTTCAACATGGGCGTCTTGTCGGACAGAAAAACTGGCAAACTTGAGGTTTGCAATACTATTTTGCGAGCCTCTCATCCTTCCGATCTAGCTCTCAAGAATTTTCGGTAACGGGGCGCGGAACAAGTATTTGCAAGAAAGATCGTTACGAACGAATGCGCTGTTGCTACATATGGTAAATATTGGCGGGGAGTTATCGTACGCCAGCATTGCCAAGGGAGATAATCCCGATCAACATGCCGTGGATGGACGAGCAGGAGAAGCGCGAGGTGGCAAGCGTTCTCGACGATAATGTTCTTACCTCAGCAGCGAGGGAGGGCGGCAAGCGCGTACGTGACTTTGAGTCTCAAGTCAGAACATATCTCGGAGTCAAACATGTCCTCGCCGTCAACTCAGGCACCGCCGCCCTGCATGCAGCCCTCCTTGCGGCAGGAATCAAGCAGGGCGATGAAGTACTGCTGCCCTCGTTTACCTTCGTGGCAACCGCGAATGCCGTGGTCGCGTCAGGTGCCAGACCGGTGTTTGTCGACGTAAAGAAGGACGACTACACAATGGATGTATCCGACATGAGGTCAAAGATCACGAAGAATTCCAAGGCTGTAATCCCCGTGCACCTCTATGGTCACCCGGCCGATATGGATGAGATATCGGAGCTTGCGGCGAAGCACTCTATCGAATTGGTGGAAGACGCCTGCCAATCCTTGGGATCCACGTACAAGAAAAGACACACAGGCACCTTCGGTTCGATGGGTTGTTTTAGCATGTATGCGAGCAAAGTGCTTACCGCCGGAGAAGGAGGGGCAATCGCGACAGACAGCGACGATCTTGCTGACAAGATCAGAATGATCAGGAATCATGGCATGGTTGAAGGATTTGACACCCGGGTTCTTGGCCTGAACCTGAGGCTGCCGGAGCTCAGCGCCGCGGTAGCCAAGGTGCAGATGCAGAAGTTGCAAAAGATGCTTGAGCTCAGAAGGCGCAATGCCGAAATCATGTCCATGATGCTCTCCCCGGCAGCAGAGAAACATCACCTCAAGATACCGCAAGAGTCTGCTAACAAGAAATTCAATTGGTACCTATACACCGTGGCGCTTGACAAAGGTAGGGACCGGGTCAAAGAATACCTTTCAAAGGCTGGTATAGGCGCTACGACATACTACAATCCGCCAGTTCACAGGACGCCCTTCTACGCTCAGGCTGCGCAGGGAATCATGCTTCCGAACACAGAGTGGTGCGCAGAACATGTCCTCTCGTTGCCGGTCCACCCGCGCGTGACGGAGAAAGATGTCGAGCACATCGTCGGCAGCGTAAATGCAGCTCTGGAAGGCCAGTAGTCTTCATATATGCAACGTACAGTACCATGCCAATGCCAGGAGCGTACGTAATGATCAATACAATGCCAGGAGTGGAAAGAACACTTGTTGATCAAATAGCCGACATACCCGGCGTCATATCCGTCGAGGGAGTGTATGGTGACTT
>CAZNOV010000060.1:0-7698 GCA_964574725.1 uncultured Nitrososphaera sp.
CCCGAACGCCAATTCCTGTTCAGAAACTTTTATTCCCTCTTGCGCCAACGAATATCGATTGAATTATAGCGGGCTATGCAAAGCAGCCGCGGGGCTGCACGCAAACGCAGAGGTCGCCATAGTGTTGTCAGGCGGCAAGCTTGCAGCTTCGCATCTAAAGTCTGGTGGGCCGTCGCCCGATGAACAAGAATTCAGCAAGATGATTTCTCAGCTCCACAGTGTAATCACGACGACAAAAGCCAACGAAGACAAGTTCGGTGAGCTCGGGCACATCACCGTCCATTACAAGCACATCGACGGCCTGTTCTTCCCGATAAATGATCGCGACACCCTCATTATCGGGATCATGCCTCCCTACGACCACGACGACTTTGTCGGCAAGGTGTATTCGCTGCTTGCGAGTGAAAAAACGCGGTAATCCAACCTAGAACGATATCTTGGGCTCGTACCTTCCAAATACGGTCCGCAGAGTGCTACTAATCTCTCCAAGCGTGCTTCGGCTCTTCACAGCATCTATGATGAAGGGCACGAGGTTCTCATCCTTCTCCGCCGCGGTCTGCAGGCGTGACAACGAATTCTTTACCCTTGACATGTCCCGGTCGTTCTTGAACTCCTTCAGCTTTGCCACCTGCTTTCTTTCTATCTCTAGGTCGATCCTGTTCAGCTTTGGTTCAGGGTCGTGCGCGTCCTGGTACTTGTTGACGCCAACAATGATGCGCTTGTTTTCATCTATTTCCTTTTTCAGCTGGTAGGCGTTGTTCCGAATCTCTTCTTGGAAATATCCCTTCTCGACAGCAGCCAAGGCTCCACCCATCCTGTCGATGCGCTTCAGATATTTGGCGACTTCTTCCTCTATCCTGCTCGTCAAGTATTCGACATAATACGACCCAGCCATGGGGTCAACTGTTTTCGTGGCGCCGGTCTCGCCGGCGATTATCTGCTGCGTCCTGAGCGCGACCTTCACCGATTCCTCAGTGGGTAGCGCCAGCGCCTCGTCCCTAGAGTTCGTGTGCAGCGACTGGCATCCGCCAAGAACCGCAGCCAGCGCCTCTGTGGTGACCCTGACGATGTTGTTGTCGACCTGCTGGGCGGTCAACGACTCGCCGCTCGTCTGCACGTGGAATCGCAGGTGCATCGATTTTGGATCGCGGGCATGGAACCTTTCCTTCAGTATCTTGGCATATATTCTCCTTGCAGCCCTGAACTTGGCGATCTCTTCAAAGAACTCCATGGTACAGCAGAAAAAGAACGAAAGCCTGGGCGCGAATTCGTCCACCTTCAGGCCCCTCGACGTGCAGGTCTCGATATACTCTATGGCGTTTGCAAAAGTGAACGCCAGTTCCTGAATCGCGTTGCAGCCGGCCTCCCGCATGTGGTAGCCAGAAATGCTGATCGGGTACCATTGAGGGACCTTCTTGGAGCAGTAGTCGATCATGTCGGCGATGATGCGCATTGAAGGCTTGGGCGGATAGATGTAGGTGTTCCGTGCGATGTATTCCTTCAGGATGTCATTCTGTGTCGTACCTCTGATCTTGTCAGGAGATAGACCCTGCGATTCGGCCACGGTGATGTAGAGGGAGAGGAGCGTTGAAGCAGTGGAGTTGATTGTCATCGACGTGCTGACCTTGTCGAGCGGGATGCCGTCAAAGCATGTCATCATATCCTTTATCGAGCTTATCGCGACGCCCGTCCTGCCGACTTCGCCATCAGACTGGGGGTCGTCAGAGTCCCTACCGGTCTGGGTTGGGAGGTCAAATGCCAGCGACAGGCCGGTCTGCCCGTGGTCCAGAAGGAACTTGAAGCGCTTGTTCGTTTCTTCCGCACTCCCAAATCCGCTGTACTGGCGCATTGTCCAGACGCGTTCGCGGTACATGTTGGGGTACAGTCCCCTGACGTACGGGTACCTGCCTGGCTGCTCTTCGCGACCGTCGAGCCTTGCAATGTCCTTCCTGCTGTAAACGCGCTTTACCGGTATCGAGGAATCCGTCTTGATGGTCTCAGTCACGCCATCGATCACCTACTTGACCAGGCCGGAGGCAAGCTGCTCCGCCGCCAGATAAGGGTCGATCTCTTTTTTTTCCAGCTTGTCGACAAGGTCGGAGTATTTCTGACTGTGGCCAAGAATACCGGACACTTTTTTTTCCACTATGTTTAAGACCATATCCATCAACTCGTCCTCCAGCATCTTCCTATGCCGTTCTTGATAATTAATGCTTTTTTCATTCAGCATCTTGTCAATGACACCGGCAAGCTCCTTCACGCCCTTCCCCGTCTTGGCGGAAGTCTTTAGGACAGTGGGCTTTCTTTCCGTGTTGCCAATCAGATCGACAACGGTATTGTACAGCTTTGCCGAGCCTTCGATGTCGGACTTGTTGACGACGTACACGTCGCCTATCTCTGTCAGCCCTGCCTTGACTGCCTGCACGTTGTCGCCGGTTTGCGGCGTAAAGACCACCGCGGTTAGATCTACCACCCGCGCTATTTCGACTTCCAGCTGACCCGCCCCCACGCTCTCGACCAGTATCAGATTATAGCCAGCGGCGTCAAGTATCCGTATCGCGTTGCGAAGCGACTTTGAAACGCCGCCCACCGCGCCCCGCGAAGCCATGCTTCGCATGAACACTCTTTTGTCATCTAGGTTCCCCTGCATCCTCACCCTATCGCCCAGGATCGCGCCACCGGTTATCGGGCTCGTCGGGTCCACTGCAAGGATTGCAACCCTGTACCCAAGCGCCTGGCATTCGGGTATTAGCTTGCCCACGAGCGAGCTCTTGCCGGCGCCCCCGGGCCCCGTAAAGCCGACGGTCCTTGCGCTTCCCGTCTTTTGAAATATCTCGCGGATTATCTCACGGGATTCCGGCTCGTCGTTGTCGACTATAGATATCGCTCTTGCAAGGGATCGTCTCTCGCCCGAAATCAGCCCCTTCACTATCGGATGCATATGCAGTAGGCAGAAGCAGCTTTATCGCGTGGAATATTAATTCTTATAACACGCCATCAACGAGTCTTGATGCCGCCGGCTGGATCTTGAAGTAAATAAATATTTTAGGCAGACCCCACATGCATCTTCGTAGGATGTCGGCGCAGCGTCAGCAACACAAGCCGATTCGGGTTCTAGTTTGCAAGCTTGGGCTTGACGGGCATGACAGGGGAGCGCTGGTTATTTGCAGGGCCTTCAGGGACGCCGGCATGGAAGTCATCTACTCGGGACTTTTCTGCACACCCGATCAGGCAGCAAACATGGCCATTGACGAGGATGTCGACGTGATTGCCATGAGCCTGCTAAACGGGGCGCACCTGACGCTGTTTCCCAAGGTGGCGCGCCTGCTGAAGGAAAAGGGAGCCACCGACATACTCGTGGTCGGCGGCGGGATCATCCCGCCAAGCGACAGGCCAGAGCTCGAGAAGCATGGCATTACGGGTAACTTTGGCCCCGGCACTCCTCTCCCGGTGATTATCTCACACATCGCTGAAAACGTAAAGAAGATACGGAGCTAGACTTCAGGCTCGCGGGGCCACATCATCCTGCGCATTTCCTTTCCGACCTTTTCGACTTGGTGGTTTTCTATTTCCTTCATGTAGCGCGCGAATGAATTCTTGCCCTCCTTCTTGTATATGCTGACCCACTCCTCTGCAAACTCTCCTGACTGGATATCTTTCAATACTTGTTTCATCTTCTTCTTGGCTTCCTCGTCCACAACGCGGGGACCCCGCGTAAGGCCGCCGTACCTTGCGGTCTCGCTGACCCGGTTGTACATTCCGGTGATCCCGTATTTCTGTATCAGGTCGACGATGAGCTTTAGCTCGTGCAGGCATTCAAAATACGCGACCTCGGGCTGGTATCCAGCTTCCACGAGGGTTTCAAAGGCATTCATGACCATCGCGTGTGCGCCGCCGCAAAGATCTGCCTGCTCGCCGAACCAGTCGGTCTCAACCTCCTCTTTGAAGGTGGTTTGAATTACACCCGGGCGCGTGCTGCCAATCGCCTTTGCCATCGCAAGCGACCTGTCCATTGCCGTGCCCGTGAAGTCCTGGTATACGGCCACCAGAGACGGCGTGCCAAAGCCTTCCTGAAAGAGCTCACGCACGCGCTGGCCCGGCCCCTTTGGGGCGACCATCACCACGTCGACATTCTTTGGCGGCACGATCCACTTCCAGTGTATTGCGGCGCCGTGCGAGAAGCTGAGCGCCTTGCCCTCAGTGACGTGGGCAGCTATCTCTTTTCTATAGGTATCGGCCTGTTCCATGTCAGGGATAAGGATGTGAATGATATCGCCAGCCCTGGCAGCCTCGGCGACTTCCATGACCTTGTGACCTTCGGTCTCGGCCTGCTTCCATGTTTTCCCCCCCTTTCTCAGGCCGACTACGACGTCCAGACCCGAGTCCTTCATGTTGGACGCCTGCGCGCGCCCCTGAATGCCGTAGCCAATTACTGCCACGGTCTGGTCCTTGATCGGGTCGAGCTGCACTTGATCGTCGAGCCACTTCTTGGCGGGCATGAATTTGTCTCCCAGAGATGTAATATATTATTGTATGGACATGTGAGGGAATGGTCGCCGCAGCTACAAGTATCGCAGTCATACGTACTTCTGTATTTAGCGTTCGGTCAGTCCAGTCTTGCTGCAATGGCTAGAGGACAGGATTGTCCGTGGTCGATCGAAAGCGTGGCCATCCCCAGATTAGTAAACGATCAGCTCGTTGGAACATTCCCCTCGATCGTCCGTGACGAAAAAGGGAGAAGGACCTGCGCATTCTTTGTAAGAGCTGCCGAAGAAGACCTCTTCAAAAGCCCTGAGAACCGAAAATCCACCGTCTCCAGCTATCTCAGACCGCAGTTTGTCAGGACTCCCCAAGGACCAATCATAGTGGTACACTGCATTGCGAAGTTTAGCGGACAGAACCCATGCGAGCCATTCATGTCGGAAACCGCAATATTTCCTCGGCTACCCTCGCTCCCCTCGCACAAGCTGATCTCTGAGCTCCTCGCCTCAGGCTCGGAAGCGTTTTTCGTTGTCTGCGATGAAGCAGGTAACTGCCTGCTCAATTCAAAAGCAAAAATCCTGGAATCGGGTAGGAACGAGCTCGCCGACAATGCCAAGCAATTTGACGAAGGCAAGCAGATTGCAGATGAAAAGAGTGCAATAATGTCTCTATATTGGTATCAGGAAAGGTACAACCCGACAGCCAAGATATTTGACGTCAGATAGCACAGCAGGACATCCCTAAAATGTTACATGAACCCGGACGACTGCAGCAGGTCGCTGTCCCTGGTCCACCTTCTTCCAATGTCTGTTCGGTAAAACATGTTTGGAATCATGATGTTGGAGACCCTGTTGTACGCCTGGTTCCTCGCGTCCTCCATCGTGTGCCCCGAGCCGGTGACAACCAGGCAGTAACCAGACCTGCCGGCAACCCTCCAATCATTTTCACTTCTCTTAACCTCGCCGAGGTGGACCCCGTCGGTGTTATTCTGCTTCTTGAACAGTATTGCTGCGTCCTCGGAATATTTCTTGAACGTCCGCTCGTCGTTAAATGGGAACGGAGGGACCGCTACAACGACTCCTACCTGGAACCCCTTCTTTGTCCTGAGTTCATTCCCGTTCCCTCCTGCAAGTGCGAAGAGAAACTTTCCCCATTCGCTTGTCACCCCTTCCATCTGTATCGATATTGTCGGGTAGCCAAACCTTGACGTAAATTCAAGTGGATATATCGATTTCGTGTTGGCGATGCAGTTGATGTCGATGTAGCCGACATAGCCCGATTCGACGAGCCGCTCTTTGATCTTGCCCAGCGTGAGCTCGAAGACCTTGCTCCTCTGCGACCATAGCATCGAGGTGTTGCCACACCAGTACGGCTTGCCGTTCCTCCGGACGTACATGATATGGTTCTTTACGGTTGCGCAGTAGACCTTGCCGTTATAGTCGACAATTCTTGCGTCTCGCCTGTCAATCCACGAATCGAGTTTCTTTACTCTTTCAATCACTTCATACTGGGGCCTAGTGGAATTGGCAAAATGGTCCTTTATCCATCTCCCGCCATACCTTTCCCTCGTTTTTACGGTACCCACCCTGCCGATTTTCAGCAAGAGCTCCTGGATGTCATCGGCCAGTTTTTTTGAAGAAGTGTAAAAGATCCTAAAGCCGTTCCTCATCATTGTGCCGTCCCTCAATGCAAACCAGTCAAGGAAGATCGCGATCTGCCTTGGGCTGAGTTCCTTGATGAACTGGGGCACGGATTTCTGGTAGGCCCTCCCGAAACTGACCAGGTAGGAATGCAGCTGCTTGCTGAAACAGTAGAATTCTTCTCTCCCTTCTGAAAACCTGAACGGTAGCCGATCCAAGAGCTCCTGTATCCTTTTCGTCTTGTCTGGGCTCTTCTGAGCTATTGACACCTTGTATCCGACCGATGCAGACCCTTCGGACAGCCAGATCCCCATGAAAGCCAGCCAGTCATCCATTGGAATCCTAATCTCTGCAGTCTCGTGCAGTACGACCGTCCTGCCTTCGTAATGTGCAAGTGCAACTGGGGGCAGGGCAAAATATGCCTGCTCTATGCCGATCCATGTTCCCGTTCTCTTGATCACCGATTGGTATTGCAGGTCTCTGGCCTTCACAAAGCCAAACCTTCCGCTACCATTCCTTGCATTGGTCTGCGTGCACACGTACATGTTGTGGTCAAGGGTTACCGCGATGTCGAGAGTGTTATTCTGTATCGAAGCCAGTTTCTTGTGATGGCTGTAGCAGACTATGGCCTCGGGCTTTTCAAATTCTATCGTGTGATCGAGTGGGCTCAGCGTGCATATCTTGTCGTCATAACTCAAATCCTTGAACAATTTCCATCCATTGTCTGTCAGAACCTCAGTCTGGTCGTCGTAGCACCCCATTTCGCCGGTGCTAGGCCCGATTTCTCCGGGGAAAAGCCGCTTGTGCTCAAAGTTGATGTTGATCGGCATTGCAAAATCCTTCCCATTGAAAAAGGCGCCCACTCCAACCTCCACGCCGGATGCGTATTTTTGCACTTGGAAGTTCCGGATCTTGTTTGACCAGTTCTTCTTGTAATGTGCCAAGACGTTTATGACGTCGTTACCGTCCTCCTCCTGACCGACGAATAGCAGCTCCTTTTCGTTCTGCGCCCTGCCGCTCGGCTTTATGACATACCTCTCTGGAGTGCTCTGAACAAATTTTATTGCCTCGTCGAAATCGGAAAAGTTCCAGCTTGGGAGGATCGACACGCCGAACTTTGCGAGCTCCTGCTGGCCGAATTCCCTGTCATTTTCAAGCCTGTCGGTGTAGGAGCTACCGCCCACAACCTTCTTGCCCTCGGCCCTGAGCTTGTCTGCAACTTTTCCAAAGCCAATGTCGTCAAAAACAACGATGTCTGCCCAGTCGACAAGGTTTTCCCAACTATCCACCTTCTCCACAAAACCATCTCCGACATCCTTCTCCGTTTCACTCGATATGTGGAATCTTACTTCGTTGTCCTCTTGCGATATCTTGTACGCCAGATCAATGCTCAGAGCTTCCGGAGAGACGAAAAGAAATTTCATGCTAGATCATCGTTACGAAGCTGCGCAGCCGCTTTCAATGCCTCTATATCCATGCTGCGGTTTATAACATTTTTAGTCAAAGACTTGTAACGCGAACAGTCGCCGCCGCATTGTAAAGTATTGTATGCATGGGTCATACTGTTGCCGCCGGC
>CAZNOV010000061.1:0-7691 GCA_964574725.1 uncultured Nitrososphaera sp.
TTTTTGCATCGGCTCTAACCTCTGCGGATTGGAATTCGACTATATCCATGTTTATCAGGACGATAACATTGCGAATCTATTCCCTGATGAACTTGCGGCTGAAATCACCCGGATCTTCACTCGATGCAGGGTGGACGTCAGAGAGCCTTTCTTGGAACACTGGAATATGCCTTCCGCACAAGTCGCAAAGACGCTGGAGATCGCCAAGATATCCGATCTAAAGCAGCCGTTCGAAAAGCAGCCGCCAGTGAGGGCTGCAGATGATGCCATGATCCCGCTGTACGACGGATTTGTTCTTCAAAGGCTGCTGTCTTGCTCGCTTGCAGACGATGAAATCGACACAAATCACGTTCATATCATGTTTACAGACCTCATGACATGCACCTTTGACGATGAAGACTGGCGCTACCATGGTCGGGCAGTTATTTGCGGCACTCCAGCAATTATTTCTGGCACGGGAATAGTAGAAGCGCCGGCCAAACCAAGAGAGTTCTATCAAATGGCAGGGCCTGATCCGGCGGACCTATCGGCCTTTAGAAAGCAGATGGCGGCAAGATTCATTGACTATGGCGACGAAAGGCTTGCTCAGGTGGCTACAGGCTACGCACTGCAGGCCCTTTTCTTCTTCGTGGCTGATGGCGAGCCCTTCTGCTCGGACAGGGACTGTAGGCTGTTCAACGCTCACTGGCAAGAGGATCTCATTCGGACACAGACTAAAGAGCCGTCACTGTGCAGCCGCCATAAGGATCTGGTGAATAAATTCAACAGAAAACAGATCCGGCAGCCAAGTTTTTGAACTCGACAAGGCAGGGATACACTTCTTTATTTCATTCTGCGGTTTTTTTGCAATTTGCGCGTGAGTGAATCAATATTGGCAGTAATCCGAACGGATTATTAAGAGGTCTCTGACTTGTCAATTTGTCTTTGTCCGGAGAGAAATCTGTGAGCTCTGAAGGCAAAATGCATTATGACGTGATAATCATCGGGTCGGGCCCCGCAGGGTACACTGCCGGCGTCTATACCTCAAGGGCCAGACTTCGCACGCTAATTATTTCTGGCACGCTTCCGGGGGGGCAGCTCATGACTACGAGCGAAGTAGAGAACTACCCCGGATTTCCAAACGGAATCTTTGGCCCGGAACTGATGATGAACATGCGGCAGCAGGCCGAGAGATTCGGGACAACGGTTGTGGATGATGAAGTGATAAAGGTTGATTTCAAGAACCGGCCATTTGTGATCAACACACACTCGGAGACGTACAGCGCAGAGGCCGTGATTGTATGCACCGGTGCCTCGCCCCGAAAGCTCGGAATACCAGCAGAGCAACAATTCAGTGGCAGGGGCGTTTCTTATTGTGCCACGTGCGATGGCCCGTTCTTTAAGGGCGAAGACATCGTCGTAGTTGGCGGTGGAGACACAGCGATAGAGGAGGCGACATTTCTCACGAAATTTGGCAGGTCGGTCAAAATAGTTCACAGGCGCGATTCGCTGCGCGCAAGCAAGATACTGGCTGACAAGGCGCTTGAAAATCCCAAGATCGAGTTCCTCTGGAATAACGTCGTTTCGGACATCAAAGGAGACAACAAAGTATCCACCGTCCTGGTCAAGGACATAAAGCGCGGGGGAGAAAGGTCGATCAGCGCTGGCGGCCTGTTTGTTGCGATCGGGCACGAGCCAAACACGTCAATTTTTGAAGGACAGCTGGAAATGGATGACAAAAAGTATGTAGTGTTAAAGGACCTTACGCGGACCAGCGTCGAAGGAGTATTCGCCGCAGGGGACGTTCATGATCACAGATACAGGCAGGCCGTCACGGCGGCAGGCTTTGGCTGCATGGCAGCAATTGATGTTGAAAGGTGGCTTTCAGAGAGAAAGCGCAAGACAGGCAAATAGCTCAGTTCAGCGCGTATGCCAGCTGCGACATGTGCTTGGCGTTCTTCAGGGCGCTGTCGTATTCATGCTCGCTCAATACATTCTCCTTCACGTAGAGGCTTCTGAACTTCCTTCCGTCGTCGGCAAAAATCCCCACAACCACGCCGACGTCAATGTCCTTTGCAACCTGCAACATTGCAGTCAGCGCAGATCCGGACGATGGGCCGACTAGCATGTTCTCCTTTTCAACAAGCTGCCGCACGGCGTCGAAGGATGCTCTGTTTGTCGCGGTGAACCATTCATCGACAACACTCACGCGCCGCTTGAAGAGTTCGGGCATGGCGGATTCTTCAAAGTTTCGCAATCCCTGAAGGAGGTGGTTTTTCTGCGCTTGGACAGCAATGACTCTGATTTTCCTGTTCTTTTCCTTAAGAAAAGCCCCGGTGCCTGTAATCGTGCCCCCTGTTCCGCATCCTGTGAGGAAGTGGGTAAGAGAACCATTGGTCTGCTCCCAGATCTCAGGACCGGTGCTTTCATAGTGAGCCAAAAAGTTGGCGTCGTTTTCGTATTGGTTTGGCATGAAATAGACGTCTGGCCGG
This sequence comes from uncultured Nitrososphaera sp., assembly GCA_964574725.1. GTDB lineage: Archaea > Thermoproteota > Nitrososphaeria > Nitrososphaerales > Nitrososphaeraceae > Nitrososphaera. The sequence goes on from CAZNOV010000061.1 coordinate 2,472, forward strand.
GGTTTTGAAATCGCCCTTGCCAGCGCAATGCTCTGGTCAGTACCAGCGCCCACGCGCGGGCAGAGGTCATCAGATGTTTCGTGCAGAGTTGCGCCGAGGTGGCGCAAAATATCCTTGGTCTCTTCACTTACTTTATCCGGAATGACAATTTCCACTTTGTAGCCCAAGGAGCTGGCGATTCCTGTCAGGGCGATGCCTGTGTTACCCGACGTCGGCTCGATTATTATGCTCCTGTCCTTCTTGAGGATGCCCTTTTTTTCAGCGTCCTTTATCATCCAGTACGCCGCTCGGTCCTTGACCGAGCCGAAGGGGTTATGCCATTCTAGTTTTGCGTAAAACTTTACATTCTTTGTGGAAAATGACTTGAGCTCCACTAGTGGAGTGCGGCCGATCCGTTCCACAACATCGCGGCTTGCAAATGATATGGTCATTATTATTTTGCCTTCTTGATCAGAAATTCAAGATCTGCCTGGTTCTTACTTAGAGAGATCAATTCGTGCCCGTTGCGGTTGACCCATCTTGAAATGTCTTCTTCGGATTCTGGATCGTCTGCGACCACCTTGAGGGTATCGCCTATTTTCAGCCTTTCAATCTCCATCTTGGTGCGGAATACAGGCTCGGGGCAATAAAGACCTCTTACGTCGATTGATTTTGTCGGAGAGGCGCTCATACCGTAACGAACGCTATTAAAATTATGCCGACGTTGTATTAAATGTATGCGCTATTTTGCTTATCCCATGAAGTCTCGCTGCTCGCCATCGATTCTTTATCTGAAAAAGTCCTCTTTCTTCGGCCTCATCAGGCTCCTTGCTGTTGATGTCGATGACTGTTCAAAACGATAGCCGCGCACGATCGCGGCGGGGACGCGTCCTATCTTTCCCATCACAAGTTCTGCTGCCGATGCTATTTCATCCGCAACAGCGATTTCTGTGACCCTCAATGTACGCCCGTACATGTCTTTGGCGCCTACGTAGCTTTTGATTGGCTTGAGGCCTGTCGATCCTAGAGCCACGTTAACCTGGCCGTTCCGGAAAGGTCTGCCGAACGTGTCCGTTATGATAACTGCAATTTTCTTGCCTGTTATTTTCGCCAGAGAGTCGCACAGCAACCGTGCCGACCTGTCAGGGTTGAGCGGGAGCAGGATCGCGTGTTGTTTGCCTGGTGTATTGCTTTGGTCAACACCTGCGTTTGCACAAACAAAGCCATACCTAGTCTCTGAAATGATTATCTCGCTGCGAGCTCTCAAAATCTGCTTGGACTCCCTGAGGATGATCTCTACCAACCTTGGATCCTTCCGGTGCTCCTTTCCCAGCTTTGCAGCCTTCTTCGACGGCTTGATCCGGCGAAGGTCCACTATCCTGCCTTCCGCCTTGGAGATTATCTTGTGCGCAACCACCAAGATGTCGCCGTCAAGAATTACCTGGCCGCTCTGCGTAACGGCATCCAGGATTAGTGGTCCGAGCTCATCTCTGATCCTGATGTCTGCCGATATCTTTATGGGAATTACTTGCATCAATATGGCGCTTATTGGCACGTCAAGTTAAAAAACGGGTCGGTCGACTACTGCCTTCTGTTTCCGGAAGGATTAACAAGCACCGCCTCACCAAAATTTTTTTTTAGGAGGTGCAGGAGAAGGCCCAAGTCACGTTTGTCGATTGTTTCGTCAGCCTTCTCTCTTACCACGTCTACTGGGCAAAAGCCAACTGTAAAGCCGGCCAGTGCAAACAGCTTTAGATCGTTCGCGCCATCCACCACGACCACAATGTCCTCCTTCTTCATTCCCCACTCCTTGATTGTTGGTCTCACCGCAGCGGCTTTGTCTGAGGTAACATTGAGGACCACGTCTTCAAGCTTTCCGTCCTTGAATACAAGCTCATTTGAAAATATCCTATCGATCCCGAGCTCCTCTTTGAGCCTGCTGGTAATTATCGTAAAACCTCCGGACACGGCAATCATTCTCCACCCCGCCTTCTTGAGCGATGAGCAGAGCTCCTTGGCTCCTGGCATGAGCGGAAGGCTTTCTCCCAGTTTCTTGGCGTCGGCATAACTTATGCCCCGCAAGGCCTGGACGCGCTTCTTCAGGCCGTCCTCCCATCTGATCTCGCCTCTAATGCCAGCATTGGTTATGTCCCAGATTTCTTTTTCTGTCTTTGGACCTTTCATCTGCGCGAGAACGGGGAGGTATTCAGCGTTAAGCAAAACCCCTTCCACGTCAAAAATAATCAGCATAATTTTATTCTGCTTATCCAAGAAAAATTCCCGTCTGTATATTAAGGTTCTCCATTACTTCTTTACGATTACGATCCTGCGCTAATTGTCTTTTGCTTCTTGTTGCTGAGGTAGTCCGTCAACAGCACCCTGTCAATTTCTGCGGGGTTGATATAATACGATCTGCCTTTCACAGCCCGTTCCATTTCATTAATGTACCCGAGCAGCGAGTCCTCTTCGCTTATCATTATGGTATCTATGTCAATTTTCATCGAACGGCACTTCTTGGCCTCCACTAACGTCCGCTCTCCGATATATTGGTCCACCTGCCTATAGCGGTAGCACAGATACACGAGTTCTCCTGACGCCATGTCGAGCTCCATGCTGTTGTGGTTCTTGATCGCGTCCAGCGTTGCCTTGTCGGGAGTATAGAAGTGCGAGTACGGCCTTTGCGAAAGTATGTTCTCCTGCTCGCTCCTCTCGTCAATAAAGCACGCGCTAGGGTGACCATCAGTCACCAGCACAATCCGCTTGTTGATCGCTCCGTCCTTTTGCAGTATCTTGCTTGCGAGCCTGAACGCCGCCTGGTAATTTGTGTAGTGCAGAAAATCCGACCCCGGCTCAAATGTCCTCAGGTACGGGATGTCATGAGGCGCGACCTTGGATGCAAGCGCGCCAAACCCGACGACGTATACTGAATCAGACGGAAAGAACTTGCGATTCAACAAATACAGGCTCCAGAGTGCACGCTTTGCAGCCTCTATCCTACTCATGTCTCCATACATCGACGAGTAGCGCATCGTCGAACTCAGGTCAATGCAGTACGCGACTGCCACCCGAACGTCCTGCATGGTCTCGTACTCTTCAAAATCGTCGACCTCAATTCTCAACGGAAGTCTCAAGTCTCCTCCCTCCCCAAGAGTCCTTTGGATGGCGTTGAGCAGCGACTTGGGCGCGTTCAGCAGCCTGATGTCGTCACCGGGTTCGTACTTTCTGCTCGTGTCCATGACAAGGGAGCCGCTTCCAAGTTGCTGCGTCTCGTGCATTCCGTACTCTCCTGTCTTGAGCGCTTTCATTACGTCGGACAGAATCCTGCTGCCAATCGCGCTGAACCCTTTGGCGCTGAGCCATTTTGGCGAGTCCTTTAGGTAGCCCTTTCTTATTAGCTGCCGGACAAGTGGCATGCCTGAATCATCTCCGCCTTCTGCGCTCGAACCGGCCCGCGCTTCCGAACTCTCTTGCCTTGTCTCCTGTTCCACTTCGTTCGGGGGCGACGACTGAATGGCGTCCTGCAGGACCTGCTCCAGCTCTTGAAGGCTTGCTGTCCTTTCCCTCAGTGCCTCTCTGCCCAAGGCCTTGAGAATCTTGTCGAGCAGATCCTTTGGGAGCTCCTGTTCGCTGCGCCCCTGCCGTTGCTGCTCCCTGCCTTCGTTGTCGAACGGGAAGTAAAGGAATTTCTTGCCGTCGCGATGCCTATTGCGCAGGACCATAGCTGTTGTCCTTCTTGTCCAGGACCGGCGGATTCGTGTAACGCATCCCTTCCAGAATAACTTCGGTCACCGATGCCGTAAATTCTCCATCCAGGTCTGGCGTTAGCATGATGCTCCCCGTCTTCACCCCATTATGCCGGGCTCGCTCGACGAGCTCCTTTTGGTATTCTTTGACTGTGACGATAGCGCCGTTCACTGCCTCCCGCAACGCCGGGAACTTTGCAAGCTGCGACTCGTAATCGGAATCCGCCTTCTTGCCACCTGCACCAACGGCTACCTGCGATACCTGAAAAGCCCTGTTCTTGGCGAATTCGTTTTTCACCTTCGCCACCTGCTCGGGCTGCAACTTTTGAACGTATTCAAGCGATACTTCCCGTAGCGCGCCCTCGATTATCGAGTTGAGTATGTTCTTCCTGTTCTCCCTTGTGTCCTCCATTTCAGCCAGCTCGAACTTGGACGACTGGTGGATGCAGGCAATATCGCAAAATCGCGGGACAGCCTTTACGCCGTGCAGCACAGAACGGGTGCGCTCTGCCTCCCCAACCATCATTTCCATCGAGTGCACCGACATCCTGACGCTCACTCCCTTGTCCTGGTTTACGTCATGGTGGGCCCGCGCCATCTGAGTTATCTTTGCTATAGTTCTCACGATAAAGACGGGAATCATCACATTCCTGGCGTCGGCGATTCTTGACTCCTGCACGATTATCAGCATTTCATCCTCCACGGTACGCGGGTAGTAGGTGTCGATGTGGCTCCTGAGCCGGTCGAATAGCGGCTCGATGATCTTGCCTGAATGTGTGTAGTCAATCGGGTTGGCGGTTGCGATTATCTTGACGTCAGGTTTGAACACCACGGGGTAAGCCCCAGTAGTAAATCTCCCCTCCTGCAGCACGCTAAGAAGCGAGACCTGCTTGCGCGGGTCAAGTACTGGCAGTTCATCTATGCAGAGTATGCCATGGTGAGCTTGCAGGAGCTGCCCTGCTGAATACGATTCAATGCTGTACAGCTCGACTCCCTTTTTTGCAATCTTGATGGCGTCTATCTGACCAACTAGGTCCTTGACGGAAATATCGGGAGTCGACAATATGTACTTGAATCGATCTTCTCCTCCGATCCAGTCGATCTTTGTTTCCAGCTTGTTCGCCCTGACGATCTCTTCGCATTCTGGCGAGACGGTGAATTCCGGATGTGTGCGAACAATCTCCAAGTCGGCCAGAAGCGCAATCATATGGTCCTCGGGGATTGAAGTCGGGATGTCACACGTGACAGTTCCCCGCACTACCGGAATTGGCGAAAGCAGATTCCCGGCGATCGCTTCAGCGATCTTTGTCTTTGCCTGCCCAATCTGACCCACAAGGAGAATATCATGGGCTGAAAGTATCGCTCTGTTTATTGCGGGGATGACATCGTCGTCGTACCCGATAATCCCCGGATAGGGATGCTCCCCCTTCTTTAGTTTGGCAACAAGGTTGCCAAACTAAAGAAGGGGGAGCATCCCTATCCGGGGATTATCGGGTAC
>CAZNOV010000062.1:0-7673 GCA_964574725.1 uncultured Nitrososphaera sp.
CCTATAATCGGAACGTTGAGCTTGTTGAACATCCCCACCGCCTTGACGGCGACATTCATAGCTACGTCCTGAGGCGTGGTGACGATCAGAATCCCGGTGATAGGGATGGTTTGAGCTATCGTAAGCGGAGCATCGCCTGTGCCCGGCGGAAGATCAATGATGAGGTAGTCGATCTCTCCCCAGTTGACATCCGTCAGGAATTGCTTGACAATCCCCGATACTATCGGTCCTCTGTAAATGCCGGCCTGCTGCGATTGCTCGTAGAAAAAGCCCATAGAAATTACCTTGACGCCATTTATTTCGGGAGGCTGAATCTTGTTGTTTGTCACCTCCGGCGACGCCTTCAAGCCGAGCATCAGAGGGACACTCGGCCCATAGATATCTGCGTCCAAGAGCCCGACCTTTGCGCCAGTACTTGCAAGTGCAAGCGCCAGATTAACTGAAACTGTTGTCTTGCCCACTCCGCCTTTGCCGCTTGCAACCGCCACAATGTTCTTCACTCCTGGGAGGAGCTCGTCGACGCTGACGGACCGTCCTTCCATAACGCGTGCTGTGACCTTCAAAGTCAGGTCCTTGACGCCCAAGTTTGCTATTGCGGCCCGAACATCGCGTTCGATGTCGCTATTGAATGGACATGCGGGAGTAGTGAGTTCCAGAGTGAATTCGACTTTGCCGTCGTAGATCGAAATGTCCTTTATCATTCCCATGGATACGATATCCTTGTGCAGCTCACGATCCACGACCTGTTTCAGGGCGCTGAGAACCTGATCCACGGTTACCATTGTGAAAAATTTCACTTGATGGTATTTAAATCATCGTTTTGGGCACAAGTAATTGAGACAAATCATCGTGAATATTGTTTTATCGGTGGAATCAATCAGTCCGCCGCCATTTGCATGATTCGATTCCACAGTCTTGGTGGGACTGGCATGACAGAAAGTCGTGAAATACGCACGAGCTCCCAGTCAGAGAACGCCCGGTCTGCTTTTATAGCCGATAGCGCAACCGGTCTTGGAAGCCTGCCAGCAGGTCTGACATCGACGACGCTGAGAGACTTGTCCTTAGGGTCCGGGTAGGCGTCAGTCAATAGTTCCATGATACCTACGATCTGCTTTTCCTCGCCGGTGTGGTAAAAGAACGCCATGTCACCCCGCTTCGCAGCCCTGAGGTTCTTGAGTGCAAAATTGTTAGTTACTCCGTCCCATGTAGTCCTACTGTCCCGTTCTAGACTGGAGTAGCTGTAGCTCGACGGCTCTTGCTTGAACAGCCAATATGCCACTTGACCTTCTGAAAGCCGCCGGCATATGAACGCAAAAGTTCGATGAATGGAGGATACACAAGTCCAGTGAAATGCTACTTTCAAATTTTGGAATATTCGAATCGCTATTGATTTTGTGACCCAGCGCGATTCTTTCCCGGATTGCTATTTAAAGCAAAAGTTCATAATGACCCGCAAAACAACTGTGCGTGTATAGCATTATGTTTGCCATAGTGCACATGAGCGACGTCGTTAGAATTCCACCAAACAGGCTGACTCACTCCCTCAAGGACGCGGCCATTCAGATCTTGAAGGAAAAATACGAAAGTATGATCAGCCCTGATGTTGGCTATGTGATAATGATTACTGACGCCGAAGCAAGCTCAGTAGGCAAGCTGGTGGCAGGCGATGGAGCAACGTACCATAAGGTGACATTCAAGGCGCTCACATTCTACCCTAAACTGCAAGAGATAGTCGAGGGCGAAGTCGTTGAAATAACCGACTTTGGAGCGTTTGTAAGGATCGGTCCTACCGACGCATTGCTCCACCTGTCGCAGATTACCGACGACTATCTCAAGAGCGATGTCAAGCAGGGGGTTATCGTTGCGAACCAGACGGCGAGGTCCCTCAAAATCGGATCCAAGCTCAGGGCAAGAATCACCGCCGTCAGCCTCGGAAAGGGCGCGGGCATGGGAAAAATCGGGATCACCTGCAGGCAGCCATTCCTTGGCGCGTTAGAGTGGATAGCGGAAGAAATCAAGAAAGCAAAGTCAGCAGCTCAGCAACCAGCCCAGGCGGCGCCCAAAGAGAAAAAGTCGGCCGGAGGCGCAAAGCAGTAATTGGCAAAGGAAAAAGCCTGCAGGAAATGCAAAACCATAACCATGGGCAAGGTCTGTCCGAACTGCAAGTCTACAGATCTGAGCCCCGACTGGTCGGGAATTATTCTCATCTTTGATCCCGCCAGATCACAAGTGGCAAAGACTCTGGACATCACCACTCCGAACAAGTACGCGCTGAAGGTTACCTAACTGATGGACGAACTGCAGTCATTTCTGAGCGTCCGCGAAATGCTTGCCGCTTTTTTACAGGAGGACATCGGAGCTGGAGACATTACAAGCCAAAGCACGATCCCGGCCGCCGCCCTTGCGAGAGCGGCTATCGTCTGCAAATCCAGTACGCCTGCAGTTGTCTGCGGGCTTCAGGAGGCAGCAACAGTATTTGATCTGTGTGGATGCGCTAGCAGGATTCTGGCAAAGGACGGATCAAGGGTGCAGAAAGGTGGGGTTGTCATGAAGGTGTCGGGCAATGCCCAGGGCGTTCTCAAGGCCGAACGGACAGCCCTTAACCTGATAATGAGGATGACCGGAATCGCTACGGAAACAAGGAGGCTTGTTGACGCCGCCAAAGGAGTCAAGATACTGGCGACCCGCAAGACCGGGCCCGGCCTTAGGTATTTCGACAAGAAGGCTGTCGTTGTTGGCGGCGGAGGCGCCAATAGGATGCGACTGGATGACATGATTCTGATAAAGGACAACCATCTTGCCATCGCGGGCCCTCCCGGCGAATCTGTAAGGGCAGCCAGACGAGGCGCGGGATCTTCGGCCACCATAGAATGTGAGGTCAGGAACACTAGAGAGGCAATAGACGCCATATCCGCAGGAGCAGACATTGTCATGCTTGACAACTTTACGCCCGCTCAGGCAAGGAAGACCATTCAACATCTGTCAAAGGTCGGCCTGCGCAAGAAAGCAAAGATAGAGATCTCGGGTGGCATAAACGCGAAAAACATTCGGCAATATGCGCTATGCAAGCCTGACTTTATTTCCCTTGGATCTATCACCCATTCGCCAAGAGCAGTGGACTTTAGCCTAGAGATAACCGGTTAGGATATTGATAGCATGCGGTCGATTGCAAGTTTTGCCTTGTCCGCAATCCGCCGCGGCACTTTCACTTCATAGACATTGTTGGCAAGTGAATGGTGCACCTTTTCCAGGTCTATCTTTTTCATGTACTTGCATACCGCGTCCCTCTTGATCGGGATGAACTCCTTTTCAGGATTCTCCCTCTGCATTCGGTACAGTATGCCGGTTTCGGTCGCGACCACAAACTGCCGCGCGTCCGAGGCTCTGGCGTGCCTCATCATGCCTTCCGTAGAAAGTATGTGGCCCGTCTTCGCGAGATCACCCTTTGCGATGTGGTACATCGTAGAAGAGGTGCAGCTGCACTCCGGGTGGACGAGAAAATCGGCATTCTTGAATGTCGCGAGCATCTTGTTAATGTCCTCTGCCTTTATGCCTGCGTGAACGTGGCACTCGCCTGGCCATATGTACATGTTCTTTCTCTTGGTGACCTCTGCGACATAGGATCCCAGAAACAGGTCTGGCAGGAACAGTATTTCCCTGTCCCTTGGTATGCTGTTTACCACCTTTACCGCGTTCGCAGACGTGCAGCAATAGTCGGACAGCGCCTTGACCTCTGCGGTGGTGTTTACATAGCTCACGACAAGCGCGTCGGGATGCTCGTCCTTCCAAGCCCTGAGCTCATCTGCGTTGATCGTTGAAGCCAGCGAGCACCCTGCTTCCAGATCAGGTATGAGCACCTTCTTGTCAGGGCAGACAATCGACGCTGTTTCAGCCATGAAATGTACTCCGCAGAAGACGATAACATCTGCATCCGTCGTGCTGGCATTCTTGGACAGAGCAAGAGAGTCTCCTATGAAATCGGCCACATCCTGCACTTCTGGAACCTGATAGTTATGGGCCAGAATGACTGCGTTTCTGGCTTTCTTTAGCGCAAGAACTTCCGATCTGTAGTCGAGATGAAGCATCGTCATTATAGTGATAGACAGTAAATAATCCAATAGTCTACATTTAAAGTAGTATAATCTAGGAGATCGCTGCCCCCAAGGCTAGAATTTCAGGCAATACTTGCCACATTTCATCCGTCGATCCGAAGCTGGCATCACACATACAAATAAATAAACTGGCGCGATAATCTGCGCAGAGAATTAATGCCAACACACGGATCCCTAACAAAGGCCGGAAAAGTGAGGGGGCAGACGCCCAAGATTCAAGGCAAGCCCAGGCTTAGCCCGATCGCAAAACTTCGAAACAAGGACAATTTTGTCAAGAGGTTTGAGAAGAAGAGGCTGCCTGGTCAGAAAAAGCCCGAACGCCGCGGCAGAAGGTAAGTAGAAATCTCTCCATCCACGCCTATCCGTTAGTTGCCACCGAAAAGAGTCGGGCTGGTTGGCTGCGGCACCATCGGAAGCCACCTAGCCATGGCGGTCGACTCTGGCAAAGTGCCGAATGCTGAAATTTTGTCGCTGTTCGACACGGTCGAAAGCACTGCCCAGCAGCTCAAATCCAGGATGCAGACGGCTCCTCGCGTTTATTCAGAATTTGGCGATTTCTTGGATTCTGAGGTGGACCTTGTCGTGGAGGCTGCCTCCCAGAAGGCCGTACGGGATTTAGCCAGATCAATTCTCGAGGCAGGCAAGGATCTCATGATCATGAGCGTCGGAGCCCTTGCAGACAATGATTTGTTTTCCGAGCTTCTTCAAATTGCGTCAGAGAAGGGATGCAGAATCTACATCCCGACAGGAGCCATTGCAGGCATCGACGCGATAAGAAGCGTCAGGCACCTGATAGAATCAATAATGCTAACGACGACCAAGAATCCAATGGCGCTGGCCGGTGCGCCGTTTTTTGAAACGAGCAATATCAAGCTCGATCAAATATCGACAAGAACCGTAATCTACGAGGGCCCGGCTTCCGAAGCGGTGAAGGCTTTTCCCGCGAACGTCAACGTGGCAGCTGTGCTTGGTCTCGCAGGGATCGGCGCAGGAAGGACGATTGTGAGGATCGTTGCGGATCCCTCTGCCCAAACGAACCGACACGAAATCCTCGCCGTAGGAAGTTTTGGTGAGATACTCATTTCGGTCAATAATGTCCCCAGTCCCGGAAATCCAAAGACAAGTTTTCTCGCAGTCCTATCTGCGATCGAGTGTCTCCGTTGCATCTGCAGCGATGGAATTCGGATCGGATCCTGATTCTCAGATTTAGTTTATATATGGTCAGCGACTGACTTGCTTTTACGTATGAGTTACGGAAGAAGAAACGACAACTTCGGACCGAAACCAGTTGAGACTGGCAAGGAATACGACGTACAAATCACGGAAATCAGCCGTAAAGGCGACGGTATTGCAAGGATACAAGGTTTTGTAATCTTTGTAAAAGACGGCAAAGTAGGTCAGAACGCAAAGATCCGAATCAGCCAGATCGGACCAAGGTTCGCAACTGCCGAAGTCGTGAACGGCTCCGCGCCCGCTTCGACAGAAGCACCGACAAGCTAAAGATACTGCGTTCTGGCAAACCTGCGCAGTAATCTCTTTTTTTATCACACTATTCAACGCGAACTCTTTCGACAGTCCTTCTTTTTCCAAGACCCACGGATTGGAGCACCTTGATCAGGATTCGCAAGAATCGGATCAGCAAGATCAGCAAGTTCGAGTCTATTGACTCCCTTCGCTTCTGCCACGCGTGCTGCTTGTATCGTCTGGTCGCAATGGCCCGATATTTTGAGTGCAATAAAAGCAATGACGTTCGCTCACTATTTAACATATCCAAAGGAATTTAGGTGATCTTGGTCCGAAACAAGGCTGGATGCGCAACAATATCATTGCCATAGTTGCGATCTCTTTCGTGACGGTGGGCGCTCTCTGGGGAATAGGAAACCTGCTCGAAGGCAGCGAAAATTCAGAGCCTGTCAATGTCGAGGGTATATTATTGATCGCAGAGAACGGCGCGTTCAACGAAACCAACCCTGATATCCATGCATCGGTTAATGCTCCAAAGAAACTTGTTGTGCTGAACAGGGACGTAGTGACTCACGATTTGATAATCGACGACGATTCTGGCAAGATTCTAAACATCAACACTGCTCCTCTCAGGCCGGAGCAGCACTTCAACGCTGCCATCCTTGCGTACGAGCCGGGCACATTTGAGTACTACTGCTCGTACCACCCTGAGATGCGGGGCAGAATAATTGTGCAGTGAGATCTAGAAATTAGCCGGCGCCTGCCACCTTGACAATAGTCAGTACGTCCTCGTCGACAAGCATGTGATCCAGACCCACTTTTTGACCTGCAAACTTTGCGCTCTTGCCCCATATCAAACCGTACCTGAAATTCTTGGCCATATTGCGGTGAATCTTGTTGCAGACATCCTGCACCGTTGAGCCGTCTTTCACGATCATGGGCTCTTCAAAGTCTGTATCACCCCCCTTTGGCCGCATGTATATCCGGATGAAGTCGAGTCTTTGGTACAATGCCTCCTTGAGCGCGTCAACGTTGACGCCCGCGTCTGCCGAAATTGGAATAAAGTTGTTGCCAATCCTAGACTGCACCTCCTGTATGAACCCCTTGTTCACCAGGTCAATCTTGTTAAGAACGATGAGTGAGGGCACGTAGATGCGGTTGCCGTTGAGCACGTCTATAAGCTGGTCGTCAGTCAGGTTAGGCTCCCTGATGATTATCCGGCCGTTGTGGATGCCATACAGGCGGGCTATTTCCTTTATCAGCCGCTCCGACACCTTGATTGGGACCAAGGCGTTAACTGAAATCCCGCCGGTGGACGTTTTTTCGATCACGACATTAGGGGGCTGCTCGTCAAGCTTGATGCCGGCCTCCGCGAGCTCCTTCTTGAGCACGCCCAGATGATGCGGCTGAAACACATCAAGAACTAGGAGCACCATGTCGGCTCCGCGTGCAACAGACAGCACCCTCTTGCCGAACCCTTTGCCACCCGAGGCGCCCTCGATGATGCCGGGCATGTCAAGCATCTGTATTTTCGCGCCCCGATGATGGAGCATTCCAGGTACGGCGGTCAGCGTTGTGAACTGATATGAGGCAACCCTCGACTTGGCGTTGGTCATGCGATTCAGCAGGGTAGACTTGCCCACGCTGGGAAGGCCGATCAAGACCACTGTTGCGTCTCCGGCCTTCCGCACGTCAAAGCCTGCATTCTCTCCGCCGCCGTGCACGGTCTTGCCGTGGACGTTTTCATCCATCTCGCGTTTTAGCCGGGCTATCTTGGCCTTGAGCAGGCCGACATGGAATTCAGTCGCCTTGTTTATCTGAGTCTTGTGTATCTGGTCCTGTATCTCTTTGATTTTTTCCGGTATGCCCATGTGTAGCTCTGGTATGAGGCTATTGGTTCGAACACCATAAGAATTTTTGTCAGGTGAGTCTTGCCCATACTCTTTATTCCAACTTTGCCTCAACGTCAAGCCTTTCGTTTTTCCGCTCATGACAAAGTTACGTTTTTATGAAGTCCGGCTGGCAGTTGTCCCGGGCTCCGGTGGTGTAGTCCGGTTAAGCATTTCGCCCTCTCAAGGCGGAGATCCCGGGTTCAAA
>CAZNOV010000063.1:0-2985 GCA_964574725.1 uncultured Nitrososphaera sp.
GCATCTCCATGAAGTAGAAACTGTAAGGCGTATTTTCACCGACTATGGTTACACGATGCTCATCGGAAGGGGCAAGGGGCAATTGCGTGATGCTCAGGTATTTGGCTGCGAGTTCTACCCTGCATACAGCTTGCAAAAGCAGGTGGATGCATACATGTTCTTGGGACAAAGTATGTTTCACGCAGCTGGCGTCGCCCTGTCTACAGAAAAGCCGACCTTCATGCTTGACCCGTATTTCCAAGAGTTTACACAGGTCAACGACTTCGCGCTGGGGTTGCAAAAAAGGGCAATCCTATCGGTCTACAAGGCTCTTGATGCCGAAAAGATAGGAATCATAATTGGACTGAAGGAGGGTCAGTTTGCTCATCTGAGGGCGCTAGAGCTAAAGAAAGAACTCGAAGGCCTTGGCAAAAAGATCCAGCTAATAGCCCTCACGGAAATCACAGAGGATCGTGTCCAAGTGTTCAAGGGGATTGAGGCGTTCGTGCAGGTCGCCTGTCCCAGAATCGCCACGGACAATCACTTCAAGAAGCCGATGTTGTCTGTTCCGCAAGCATTCGCGCTGATAAAGCTGCTGAAGAGAGAGCCCGTAGGCGATTTCATGAAGGCGCAGCACTGGTTGTAGGCCTGATGCCAGTATTTCTCGAAAAATCGAAAAACTGGAAATTGTATCTCATTACGCCATTAATCTGGAGTGAATTTCTGCGCTCGCCGAGGAAAATTCACGAAATATTTTTCGGTTACGATAGGGTAATCTTGAATAATTTCGACAATAATCGTGTACCCAATATGCAGATTCTGACAAAACTTTCCTTTTGCTAATAAAATAATTGTACAAATCTTAAATAGATATTGTGTGTACTATATCTCGGTACTGTGACTCGCTAAGGTTAGCGCCCACGGGCAAGCGGCCTAGTTGGTTAATACCAGTGATATGAAAAATGACCTGTAAAGGAATATGCATCCGTCACAAGGCTCAAAAGCCAGTCGGCTCTGGCAGGTACGCCAGCGGTCAGAAGAGATGCCAGATCTGTGAGATATTCATAAAGTGGGATGGCCTATGGTGCCCGTGCTGCGGCTACAGGCTCCGGACAAAGCCAAGGAACCTGAAGTACAAGGCAAAGCTCAGGGCCAGGACGAAGAAGCAAGAGTATAAAGTGGTAAAGCCCATCACTGTACGCGTAAGATAAGCTAATGCAGGATGGGGCTGACGCACAAGGAGCCAAGATCGTCAGATCAAGTACCCGGAGGAACTTCTCTCTCCAAAGTCTTTTTTTCGAGAATGGCTGCTTCATCATTATTTCTGAAGATTCGCCGCGCATAGGAGCCGTTTCAGTCTCTATCAGCTCCAAGGATGGCAAGGCAAACACAGCCAAAGTCATTCCGAGCAAATACGATTCAATCTTTGTTAATACGATTTCAGAGAAGGTTTCGACGATGGTGAGTGGCATCTGCATCGTTTCCCTTTACAGCAAAAACCCGCTTGAGCTGGAGGACATGAAAGCAATTATGGGAGAGATAATGAACCTGCTTCAGGGGAGAAGTCGCGTTGAAGAAAAACAATGACAAGGACGCTGTGGATTTTAGAGGGTTCCTATCCCTTCTGGAGAGCAACCAGGAACTCGTGCAAGTTAGAAAGGCTGTCAGCGCAAAGTTCGAGCTTGCGGCGATTACAGCAAAGCTTGATGGCAGGCAGGCTGTGCTCTTTTCCACGATCCAAAACAGCAAGATTGGTTCAGTGGCGGCAAACGTATGCGGTACTGCAAAAAGGTTTTACATGGCCATCTCTGGTCTCCAAGGCAACAAGTCTGCCAAGTGGGACGGCAACGCGCAGACGATTCATCGACTGATCACGGAAGCACTAGGAAAAATCCGCGAACCTCCCAATGTTCAGTCCGGTGCGCCCTTTGAGAAAAATTCTTCAAGGAACCTGCATGATCTGCCCATAGTAACGCACTTTGAAAAGGACCCTGGTGCGTTCATAACATCCTCGATTGTGTTCGCAAGAGACGAGGAAAAGGGCAACCAGAACGCGTCGACTCACCGGCTCCTGAGGCTCGACGACAGCCATATGGCTATTCGGATGGTCGAAGGCAGGCATCTGCACAAGTGCTATGCGCAGGCTCGCGACCAAGGAGAGGATCTGAAGATAGCAGTGGCAATTGGAGTGCACCCCGCCGTCAGCATCGCGGCTGCGTACCAGGCTGCCTATGGTGTTGACGAATTGTTCATCGCAAATTCATTGCTGCGCGGCGGGCTCGAACTTTCAAGAACAAGCGTCTCCCGTCTTTTGGTCCCGAGTCATGCAGAGATCGTCCTCGAGGGGCGGCTCCTGAAAGATAGGACACACGAAGAGTGGATGGTCGAAATGCTCCGCACCTACGATTTTAGGCGCAAGCAGCCTGTCTTTGAGCTCGAAAAAATAAGCTTCAGGGATGGCGCCGTCTACCACGACATCCTTCCCGGGTACGCAGAGCACAGGCTGCTCATGGGTCTTCCTGTGGAAGCCAAGATGTACGACCACGTCAAAAATGTGGTACCCACCACCCGATCGGTGCATTTGACCGACGGAGGATGCAACTGGCTGGCAGCCGTCATACAGATTGCCAAAAAACTCGAAGGCGAGCCAAAGAATGCTCTTTTGGCGGCGTTCGCGGCTCATCCGTCGCTAAAGATGGCAACGGTGGTTGACGAAGACATCGATCCCACTGATCCGGTCGCCGTTGAATACGCGATCGCCACTAGGTGCCAGGCAGACCGTGACTTTGTGATTATTCCATTCGCGAAAGGTTCGAGCCTAGACCCCTCAAGCGATCAGACGAATCTGCTAACGACAAAGGTCGGTATCGACGCGACTGCCACTATGCAGAAACCGAAGGAAAGATTTGAAATCGCCCGTATTCCCGGAGCAGAAAAATTAAGTCTCGAAGATTATCTGTAAAATCTGAACAAGAGAATAAATAGCCTTAGAAAGTAAGGAAGGGA
>CAZNOV010000063.1:2995-7605 GCA_964574725.1 uncultured Nitrososphaera sp.
GATTGGCATCTTGAACATGTCGAGAAGGTGATCATACGTTTTATCAAGGGTATCTCTCCAGACGCTTCTTCTTTTGAAAAACGCAACTACAAAAAATACAGCACCGTTTCAAGCTGTGCCAAGCAGATCGAATACGACATCAAGCATGGTGTTACCATGCACGAAGTATTGGGCGTTGTTCGAAGGATCAGGCATGACAAGCAGTACCGCGAATTGCAAAGGAGCCCGGAGTCGCTGCAGAGACTGGAAGAACTCGAGAGGCAGATCTCGGCTCCAAAGAAAGTGGCAACCGCGTGGTACTAGCGGATGTCAGAGTATCGCTTTACAGATGGTAGCCTAATCGTTTTGTACGCGGTGCACAAGGGCGGGTCGACTGAAGGCGGGCTCCCTGACTATGTCCAAGAGAGGGTCAAAGTCTGCCTCGAGACGCATGGAATGGTGATGCATTCAAGACCCGACAGGCACAAGACAATGGTCATGATAGTAGGAGATCCTGCATCCGCCGAAAAGGCGAAAAAAGCGCTCGTGAGCGGCGGGGTTGAAGAGAAGATAATTGCCATCGATTCGGATTCAGAAAATATGGCGCAAACTTTTGACAGAATTATCAGTCTGGTACAGAGAAAATCCAATCCGCCATTCATCTATTTCATAGGATCGGTGTGGCTCCACGACGTCTTTGATTCCACGATTATATCTAAAATGAAGGGCTATCGTGTTCAGTTCTACGGAGCACTGGATCACCGCCCGGTTGCAGAGGTCGAACATGAAAAGTCACTTGACGTGCCGAAGAAGGGTATGGAATACTACAAGCAGAAGGCAAAGAACAAGGCTGTCGATCTGCTTCTTAATGTAATTTTTCCGGACAGGCCTGCCAAGTCGTAGGCTGCTCGCCAGAAGTAGTGCCGGCTTTCTTCCGAACCTTCCAGCTGCTGCTTCAGCGGTATTCTTTCAGACCAAGATTTTAATAGCCTTCTCAAGCTCGGCTACTACTAGACCCTCGCGGTCATCGTCTAGTTTGGTCTAGGACACTGGCCTTCCATGCGCTGCAAGCGCGAAGAAAGCCCGTAACCCGGGTTCAAATCCCGGTGACCGCATCCATGTTCTACAAACTGTCTGAGAATTGCTTTGTCTCCAGAGTGGTGCCCGATTCTATGAACGCACTGCCCGTCACGTTCCAAGCTATCTGAGTGCTGTTGCTCATGATCTTGTTGAAAGTTTCAGCTTGCGAATCTGAATACTTGTACGTAAATAAATGTCTAAGAGGAACAGAATCTCCCGAGAATAGGGCAGGTCTGCCATTGGGCGGAACATCTTCATACGAGAGTACGCTGGTGCCAATCGAAGCCCCGTCCGCAAAGAGTTCATAATCTATCCTTGAAGTCGTCAACGCGAAGTTGTTCAGGTTGGTGAGGGTTAGTGTGAGCTCTAGGCTCAGCTCCTCCTCGCCGGTTGTGCCGGACTTTAGAGCTACTTTTGTGAGCTCGATGCTCACTTTGTCGAGGTCAATGGGCGTCCGAACGATGAGAGGGTAAAAGATTATTGCGAGGGCCACAGCGACAATGGCTCCAATAAGGGCAAGCCTTCTCGGACCAATTATCAACTTTCATTCTAGCTGCCCGGCGAGCTGATTAAAACGTTTCTAGCAATCTCTGCTCTCATGCGGCGGCTTGTCGGCAGCATCAATAATATAACACAAGAGGAACATTGATTCGATGGCTGTTGAAGACGGCCTGGTTACGTGGATTCACCTATTATGTTCGTCAATTTGGGTTGGCGGTTCAATCTTCATTGGGATAGTGCTGGTTCCAGTCCTAAAGTCCTACACCAAATCGGTGGAAGAATTGGTGGCATTGATGGTAAAGATCGGCAGGCGATTTAACAAGATCACAGTTCCTGCATTTGCCATACTGATTGCCACAGGTGTGTTCAATTCGCGAGCGTTTCTTGGAGACCCCGGCGCTCTTTTGGAGACAACCTACGGAGCGCTGCTCCTGACAAAGATAGTACTTGTGATCGGAACCGTTGGCACGTATGTTATACATGTTCGCATTCTTAATGCCGAGATGGAACAAAAATTGACCTCTGGTTACGGAGGCAGCGTCTACGTCCAATCGGTAAGATCCAAGATAATTAACCTTGGCAGGATCATCGTGGTTCTTTCAGTTGCGATACTCTTGCTAGCGGCGTTGCTTGACAGCGGCCTTTAGCCTTCCAATTCAACCAGATGTAATCCGCTCGCTTGCCTTGATATTCTGTGCTTGCATCCAACGATCCTGCTCGCGACCTCCAGGTTCGACTGAAGATGCTTTGTGACATGCACAGTTTGATACTTTGATCTTCCATTTGCAAGGGCAAGCGGCAAGACGACCATGTCTGCAAGGTGCGAATCTACAGGAGCGTGCGAAAGCGCGCTCTCCAGAAAATATTCGGCTGCTTCAACACCCACCACTTCCGCACGCTTCCCGATTTCACCGATAGAGTCCCCGCCGATGTACGGTCCATCATCCGACGTCGAATATACGATCGCTGAAGAGCCAGGCGAAAGCGAAGTTTCGAGCGAGGCAGTGTAGTTCCTGCTGCTGACCCCCTTTTTTTCCAGCGCGACCAGCGCAGAGGATACCTGACGCTCGGCGACATCCTTTGGGAGCTGGCTGCAAACGCTCACTATGCGCGGTTCGGCGCTACGGGCCGCCATCAACTCGATCGTCCCGGGGGAGCGACATGGTTCTACCCGCATTCTTACAATTCCGCCGCCCTTGGGATAGTATCCCCGCCTGATGACGTCAACGGAAAACTTTATGCCAATGTTTCGGTACACCTCAGCAACTACATACCTGAGGTAATCAATTGTCGGGCTACCCTTGACGTCAGTTCCGCCTGTCAACTCCAACTGAATCTCATTCTTCGAGAGCGAAACTGCGGGAATTACTGTCATGAGGATCATCGGGATGCTGCCCGCAGTACCCACATCAAATTTCAAAAGGCCTCCTTCGAATTTTTCAGAGGGCGTAAACCTTATCCAGTCTGCACCTATCGCAAGGTTTTCGACCTCGGCGCTGAATAGCTTTGCGAGTATCTTTATAGCGGTCAGGTGCTGCGGGCGAAGTCCCGGATTTGGTCTGTTGGCGCGAATCTTTACAACTTCGATTGATTTTCCCGTGACTGCAGACAGGGCTACTGAAGTGCGCAATATCTGTCCTCCCCCCTCGCCCTGCGAGCCGTCAATTTGGAGAAAAAACGAAGGCGCCACGTTAACAGGGGGATTTATTCTTGCCTAATTAATCTTCAATCTTGAGGACTACCACCCATGACCCTTGAAAACAGAGCTGCGCCGAATTGTCCGTCCTCATAGACGCGAAAATCTGGATCGGCCGAATCGTAGCGATTAGAAATCTAGGTTAAAATATCGTCGCTATCAGGATACAATTATTGCCAAAGACTGGGCTGTTTATCGGCCGGTTCCAGCCATTCCACCTTGGACACCTTGCGACGGTCAAGTATGCCCTTACAAAGGTGGAGAATCTTGTGATCGTGGTTGGGAGCGCACAAAAGAGCTACGAGCCGCGGAACCCATTCACAGCAGGTGAGCGGATATGGATGATAAAAGAGTCGCTGAGCTCGGAAACAGAATTTGACGCAAGGAGGATACTGACTGTACCTGTGCCGGATGTCGACGTGCATTCCTCATGGGCTGGCCAGATAGACATGCTGGTCCCGGGATATGATCTGGTATTTTCTAACGACTCCTTTACGCTTATGTTGTTCCGCGAGCGTGCTGTAAAGGTTGTCGAAGCACCCCTTTACAGGCGCAGCCAGCTTTCAGGAACGCTGATCAGGGACCGGATGGCACGAGGTGACGCGCGGTGGAAGGATTTCGTACCCGCTGCTGTCGCAGGGGTTCTAAGAGAGATAAATGGCGTTGAAAGGGTTAAGGCAATCGCCGAAAAGGGCCACGAAGGCCACCGCTAGCCATAGAAAAAATATTTCTAGACGGCACACCATAGACTAGGAGTGTTCGGCAAGGGGTTCGGTGTGGGAGCGGGTGAGAAGGTTACAAGCTTTGAGGAGAAGCCTTGGTACACAGATCTTGAGAAGCTCGCCAACGAAGAATTGCTCCGCATGTATACCGTGATTGCAGACGGTCGCTACACCTTCGCCAGGAATGCATGGTACATCCCGATAGGCGGCGACCAACGCTGCCCGATAATGGTGGCCAAAGGGTTCAGGTCTCCGGACACGCTTGACAGGATGGCTGAATTTCAGGACACTGCCAAGCTTCTGGAGAGCGAATTCCGGAACTTTATCGACGCTTGGGACTTTGGGTACGTCACAATACGCGATATCGAAAAGGCGATTCTCGAAATCTTGGAGGACAGGAATATAGCAATCGCGGAACGTTCTCTCCCCGGCAGCTAGCGCAGGGCAATGCGTCTGACAAGCTCGTGAATTCACCTTCCCTAATGGGATCGTCATGCCAGTCTAGAGATTCACTGTCGCGATTGTGGTCTCGATATTCTAGGGGTTGGATCTATTTCTTCTCCGAATCTGTTCCCCAGATTTGTTAATATATTCACGAATCGCTTTTCAGACCGTTGACGGAGGGCGAGAGC
>CAZNOV010000064.1:0-7603 GCA_964574725.1 uncultured Nitrososphaera sp.
TATCATACCGGCGTCAGAGGTGTGTATTTCAGCCCGTCAGTTTCGTCAAATCCAAGCATCAAGTTCATGTTCTGGATCGCGGATCCCGCCGCGCCTTTCATGAGGTTGTCAGAAGCCGAGAGCGCCACCACTCTCTGGTTGTATTCATCTATGTCAAAGCCCACGTCGCAAAAGTTCGAGCCCACAACGAACTTGGGGTCAGGGAACTTGTACAAGCCTTTCTTGTCCCTGATCAAGCGCACAAAGGGTTCTTCCTTGTACGCGCTGCGGTACATCTTCCAGAGCTCCAGCTCTTCGACCTGCCTTTTGAGGAATGTGTGGTTTGTCGTGAGTATGCCTCTGACTATGTTGACAGCGTGAGGACTCATGCTGATTCTGATCTGCGTCTTTGCGATCGCCGAAAGCTCCTGCTCTATCTCACCGGTGTGCCTGTGCTTTGCCGGCTTGTACGGTCGAACAACGCCTGAGCGCATCGCGTGGTGCGTCGCGGCGGTGGCTTTCTGGCCTGCCCCCGACGAGCCAATCTTGCTGTCCACGACCACGTGGTCGGTGTCGATCAGTTTGTTTTCGATGAGCGGTTTGAGTGCGAGCAGCGACGTAACGGCCATGCAGCCCGGGCAGGATACCAGCTGTGCCTTCCTGATTTCTTCGCGATGAAATTCTGGCACGCCATAAACCGACTTTGAAAGCATTTCCGGATAGGGGTGCTCCCATCCGTACCACTTTACATAGTCCTTCGGGTCCTTTAGCCGGAAATCAGCCGAGAGGTCGATTACCTTCATCCCACGATCGTACAGGTCCTTCACTATCTTGTTAGCCTTGCCGTGTGGCACCGACGTGAAGATGAGGTCACACGAGCTCGCCATCTTGTCCATGTCCATTGGCGAAAAGGTGAGGTCAATAAAGCCCTTTAATGACGGATGGACTCGGTGTACATACTCTCCCGCCTTCTGCCTCGAAGTCACCATGCTTATTTCCACCTTGGGGTGAGTGACGAGCAGCCGCAAGAGTTCTCCTCCCACGTATCCCGACGCGCCAACTACTCCTACCTTTGTCATCTATCTGCTCACCTTTTCTTTAAGAAAATTGCACATTTCTTTATAGAAATTTTGCCTCCAAGATGCTCATTTATATTTTTTGGTCAGATATGACCTAACACAGGTCATTAATGACCAGAATTGGTCACGCTCCCTTTTTTGCAACCTTGATCGCATACTCTATCATCGCGCCAGGTATGTCCTCTTTGGAGACGCTTGCTGCGCCGTGAAATTCAACAGTATTGTTCACTTCATGCACTATCAGACCCCTTTTTTTGTCCTCCATCATGTCCACTCCCAATATCCCGCCCCCTACGGCCTTCGCGGCCCGCAGCGCAAGATCCTCGAGCTCTTTGGTTATCGGCGCAAGCTCTGCCTTGCCTCCGCGCGCCACGTTCGTGCGCCACTCGTTCTCCGCGGAATACCGGTAAATCGCTGTCACAACATCATTTCCGACGACGATGCACCTGATGTCGCGCGGGGGCCTGTCTATCATTTCCTGCACATAATATATGCGCGCAAGTGGGCTGTCGTCTTCTTCCCTCATCTCCACGGCCATGCTTGCCATCTCCTCGTCGCGCAGAGGGAAGACGCCCCTGCCCCACGAGCCGACGATGGGCTTTAGCACCACGGGAAAGCCCGCGTTGTGAATGGTCTCCATAGCCGACTCGGCGCTAAAAGCAAACTGCGTCTTTGGGGTGGGCACCCTGTTCTTGGCAAGGACCAGCGAGGTCAGCAGCTTGTTGCCGCAGGTTTCACCCACCTTGAACTTGTTAATCACCGGAAAGCCGAGGAACTCCAAGCAGGCGGTCATGTACAGCCCGCGGTAGTGACTCACGCTTCTCTGCATAATGACGTCGCCGAGAGAGACGTCCTTTTTCTTGCTCTCAGTGGTAACGGAGACAGTCTTGCCGTCGACGATTTGCGCCTTTATTCCCTTCTTCTGCGCTTTTTCGTACAGTGCCTTCTCTTCAAAGCGCACCTTATCGTATATTATGGACAGCTCCACCATTAGCCTATTGTCCCCAGTCTTCGCCTACTGTTTCTGCCGGCTTCAGCTCTACCTTTTCGCCCCTTGAAGCGATTTCATAGTCGCCGCCGCAGTCTGGGCAAGTGACTATTTCTCCCGTCACCGAGTCTTCCGGGATGCTGATGTCGGCTCCACATTCTTGGCATTCAACTTTTGTTTTCATTTTTTCCCCCTTTTTGTTTTTTATCGACGCTGCCCGCAGCTTTGTCCGCCACCGAACTTGCGGTAATAGACTGCAGACCCCATAGCTCAACGAACCCCTTTGCAAGATTTTGATCAAAGGTCGACCCGGCGGCATAGGTCGCCAGATTGTCCTTGTACAGAGAATATTTGGATTCCCTGCCAACCACGCGCAGAGATCCCCTCTGCATCCTCAGCCTCACTTTTCCGCTAACTCGGACCTGAGTCGTATCTATAAATCTATCCAGATCTGAACGGAGAGGATCCTGCCACAGTCCAGAATACACGAGCCAGCTCCACTGCTCGTCAACCAACTTCTTGAATGCAAGCTCGTGCTTCGTCAAGACCAACTTCTCGAGATCCCTATGCGCCTCGATAATCGCTATCGCCGCGGGTGCCTCGTAAACTTCCCTTGACTTGATGCCCACAACACGATCTTCAATGTGATCCACTATGCCCACTCCATAGGCGCCCGCCCTGTCGTTCACGTACCGCACCAGATCGACAAGTGACATGCGCTTACCATCCGCGGATACGGGAATTCCCTCTTCAAACTGGAGCTCCAGGTATCCTAGTTTGTCGTTGTTAAAATCGATAAACTGGAAGGCGTCCTGCGGAGGCTCAAAGTTTGCGTCTTCGATATTGCCTCCTTCCACCGCACGGCCCCACAAGTTGAGGTCGATGCTGTATTTCTTCGCCTCCGCGCTCACAGGTATATTCTGATCCTTTGCAAACTTGATCTCCACGTCGCGGGTCAAGTTCATGTCGCGCACCGGTGCGATAATCTTGAGACCGGGGTTAAGCGCCCTCATGGTCACGTCGAACCTGATCTGGTCGTTACCCTTCCCGGTACACCCGTGCGCGATGGCGGTCGCACCTTCCCGGTTAGCAACGCCGACTGCCTTGGCCGCTATAAGCGGCCGAGCGAGTGCGGTCGCGAGCGGATATTTGCCTTGATACAGGCCATTGGCCTTTATGCTCGGGGCGATGTAGCCTTGTGCAAATTCTTCGCGCGCGTCTATGTGAACGTGTTTTATCGCGCCTATCGCCTTTGCCCTCCTTTCTATTTCTTTGAAATCGTCCTGCTGTCCGCAGTCAACAGTGACAGTGATCACGTCGAGCTTGTGCAGTTTCTGCAGATAGCGGATGCAGACAGAAGTGTCCAAGCCCCCCGAGTAGGCTAGGACAACTTTCCCGTTACTTCCAGCCATGAATTATGTACAAGCGTTGCGGTTGCAACCACTACATTTATATTTTTTGGTCAATAATGACCTAAATCAGGGTGTTATTGACCAGTGCTGGTCAGTGGCGAAAAATCAATAACAAACGCGGTCAAAGAAGTAGTCAACAACGACCTGTCATTTCAGGACTCGCTAGAGCGTGATTACTGCAACATTAGCGCGCTTGCACGCATAATCAAGCCAAAAATAGACCTGATGCTTGGCAGGAACACGAGCCTTGAGAGCATTGTCACCGCATTAAAGCGCTCACGCCGTGATTACAACGTGCCGGAAAAACCAATCGCAGCAATTCTTGCAGGCAGCTCTGTCAGCGTCAAGACAGACGTGGCCAAGGTTTCTGCCGCAAAGACCAAGAAAACAGTAGAAAAGATCGCCAAGGCACTGACGCAGAACACCGACAACTTCATCAGTGTTTCTGAGAGCATAATGTCCATCACACTCGTCTTTGACGACGTGCTTCTTGAGGAAGTCAAGGGGATGTTCACACATGACGATATTCTGGAGGTCGAGGACGACCTTGCTGCAATAATTGTGCACAGCCCGGAGGAGATAATCAAGACGCCGGGATGCGCCATAGCATTTTACAACCAGCTTGCACGCAGGCATATCAACATCGAAGACACTGTCAGCTGCTATACGGACACCATAATGCTGGTGAGAATGGACCAGGTTGGCAAAGCGTTCAACGCTCTTACGGACCTGATCTCCAATTCCAGGAAAATGCCCAAGAAGAAACAGCACCGGTAAAAAGGTTTTATCTCACGCAAGATCACATGTAGCTTGTGTACCGGCGCTACACGCTGGATGAAGTCAAGCGCAAAATAATAGACGTGTTGCAGGGCGCCGGCGGCATGGGCCTTTCTGGCATCGAACTTGCAGATAAGACGGGAATCAATAGGATGACAATCACCAAATACCTGGACGTACTGAACGCCATAGGCCTTGTAAAGAGGAAAAAGATAGGGCCTGTCAATGTCTGGGTTCTTGAGAGCGGGGTTGCAGACATTGAATTTCCCGTTAACTACATTCAGGTGCAGCAAAAGCTGATCGATGCGCTCCTGTCAGGAGGCGAGGTACAGGCCCGCAAGATACTCATCAGCGTCCTGAATTCGGACGTGGACCAGGTAAGGGTGCTCTCCGATGTCATACTCCCCGCCGCCAATACCATCGGCGAACTGTACAGCCGGGGAAGGCTTGACAAGACCGAAAGAGCATATCTTCTGAACATCGTGATGGAGCTCGTCGACCTTGCCAAATTCAGCGCACGCCCTGTGGAACAAAAATCGAACGCGAGTTCCCTTTGCGTGGCTGGCTCAGGCGACAAGATCATTTTAGCCAAGAGCGCGACAGTGGCGTTTCAGATCCTCGGGTGGGATTCTAGGTACGTAGGCGACATCGAAGGACTCATCGACCCGTTTTTCGACATCGACTTTCAGCGCTATATCTCCCGGATCTGGGCTAACAAGCGCGGTCTGATGGTCGTATGCATTTTTTCATCCAGCGAGGCATCGCTTCGGTTCCTCTCCTCTACTGCCAAGGCTATGAAGGGCAGGCTCAAAGGCGAACTGCGGCTTGCTGTATCTGCCACAGAAGAGCTGCGGCAGGTCGCCGAAGAGGGCTCCGACCATATCGCCAAAGACCTGCTGTCCCTAACGGAATGGGCAGAAAGCGAGTACAGCCGCGTGAAGTAGCTACGCCTGCTGCAGAGGTATTGGAGTTATAGGCGGAGCTCCGGGGACTATCGATTGTATGATCAGCGTAATTATGACACCTAGTACCGCAAAGACTACGATCGCAAGAACTGCGATCCCGAGTGCACGAATCCAGCCGACTTCGAACGCCTTCTTGAAAACCCCTATCCAGGCAAGAAACGCAATTAGGAACGCGATTGCAGCGATCCAGCCACCGCGGTCGCCAAAAGCTACAGACAGAACGGCCGCCGAGATGAAAAGCACTATCGCGTACACTATGGGGCCGACCGCTGTCACAAGCATCGCCCGGGTAAACTTGGCCCGGCCTATGGTGAGGACCTTCGCGGCTATCCATACCGGTATCGAAACGACAATCCATAGAACTAGCAGTCCTATCAGTACGGCTATGAATATAGCTGCCAGGTCAGTGCCGGCTTGAAGCAGGAACTGGTTCAACAATGCCATTTTAGATAAACCATTGGCATTTAAGGCATATCACTGGGGATACCGCCACATACATGCGAACGCAGTGGATTTCGCCACTTGAACAATATTGCTTAGCGTTCCACGCTGAAAGATACCTTGATGGTAGTTTTGTATCTGATGATCTTGCCGCCATCATCCACGTCTGCGGTCATGTCTTGAACTTTTATTCCGTGAATTCCGTGCAAAGTCTTCTTCGCTTCATTGATGGCCGTCTGCGCGGCGTCCTCCCAGCCTCTGCTGGATGTTCCGATGATCTCAATTATCTTGCCTATTGGTGTTGACATAGGACCTATGACGCGACAGTCCTATTTAGGCGTGTCCCACTGGGAACAAGAAGGACAGAAGATCCTAAACGCTTACGGTTACTTCGGCCGAGTCGCTTATCGATCCCACTTTTGCCGTCAGATTTCCGATGGTGGTGACAAGTATGTCGCTGTCAGCGGTGAACTCTGCCGAGCTTGTGTCCGGGCTCACGTCTAGCGTCCCGAGACTTGCCAGGTCAAGCGCCCATTCGAATTCTGCGCCCTCCACTTCGTTTCCATACGAGTCATGCGCCTCGGCGCTGAATGTAGCATCTCCGCCGGGGCTCACAGTAGCTGACGTGGGCGATACGGTCACATCTGCTATCGCTGCTGGGAGGACATCGAACTCGTTGCTCGTGCCCGATTTGCCAGAACCTGACGCTGTTATAGTAACATCTTCTTTCGCGTTGTACATCGTTGCTTTGAATGTGTGCTGTCCTTCATCGGCTGCCGTGAAGTTATGCGAGCTAGGAACAAATAGTGTGACGTTGCCCGCGGGGCTGGCGCCATTATTTGTGCTGAGGGTTACGTTCCCTTCATAATTTTTCTTTGTGTTTCCAAAAGCATCTTTTGCAACCACCAGCACGTTGAATTCGCTGCCTGCGGTCTGGTTCGCTATGCTGCCTATCTCAAAGTGATCTAGCGATCCTGCGACTACGTCGAACTCGCCGCTCAATCCCGTCTTGCTCGGATCCACGGTATCCTTTGCAGTTATCTTGACATCATCACCTGCCTCGGTAATGTTGACACTGCCCGTCCATATTCCGCCCGAAAATCCTGTGCTGACAGTTATGTTCAGCGACCCTGTCGTATCGATTAGCACCATCGGCCCCGAGTACCCTGTTACTGTTGCGCCGGAGGAGTTGACCGCCGTTACCGTCATAGTGAACGGTGATCCGGCAGTCTGCGGGCTGGATATGTTGCCGAATACAAAGTGGTCAAGCAGCTGGGTCGCGGTCGGGTTGATGGATATCTGCGACGTATCAGCCAGTGCACCTACAGAGGCTGTCAGGTTGACAGTTGCATCGCTCGTTATCGACGAGGAAGCTGTAAAGTTTGCCTTGTTGCCCGAAGTGGAAATTGAACCAAGGTCTGACGAGGACAGAGACCATAGGAACACCAGGCCGGAGATCTCATTTCCAAACATGTCGAGACCCTTCGCTGTAAACGATGCTGCTCCACCTGGGGCCATGACCGCGCTAGCTGGAGAGAGGTCTACCTTTGCCAGTGGACCTGCGACCACAGCAAATGAATTGCTCGTTCCGTTCTTGCCGGTTTCGGTATCAGAAAATGTCACCTTGTCTGAAGAGATCGCCTCTGTTATATTCAGGACACCCTGGAAGACTCCATTCTGGAACTTTGGAGTTAGTGTGGGCTTCACCGAACCTGACAGGTCCGTAATCTTCGCCTTCCCATCATAGCTCTTGAGTATAGTTCCGTTGGACATGTACGCGGTCACGGTTACATTGAGTGGTGATCCGCTGGAAATGGCCGATGGGATGCTGCTGATCTTAAAGTGGTCAAGTGCAGTAGGTGATTGAGGTGGAGATGTGATGCCGCCCGCAAGCCCTGTAATCGTCCCCTCCATGTTGATAAGCCTTATGTGAGGTCCCAGTTTTGCTGCAGGGAATACGAT
>CAZNOV010000065.1:0-7478 GCA_964574725.1 uncultured Nitrososphaera sp.
TTGTTGAAAACATGAGCTACCTGCAGTGCCCCCATTGTTCTGAGGAAATTCCACTCTTTGGCCATGGTGGCGGCAAGAAAATCAGCGACGATTTCAATATCCCGTTCCTGGGCGAAATTCCGCTCCATCCGCAGATCAGAGAGGGGAGCGATCTGGGCAAGCCGGCGGTAGTCTCGGACCCGGAGTCGATTCAGGCACATGCATTCAGCAAGGCAGCAAAGCTCGTTGCAGGCAGGATAAGCATTATCGCGGCGGAGATGAAAGAAAGGGAGGATGCCGAAAAAATGGCTCAAGCGCAGAGCAAGCCGGAGGAAATGAAATTGGGAAATTCTGGAGAGCAGGTCCGCATGGATCCCGAGATCAGCGAGATAGCCGAACCACAAGATCAAACTGTAGGCTACAACAAGGACTAGCCTTCGAATGCCTGCGAGCCCGGCTGACCTTGAGCAGCTAAAGCGGCCTTTTGGGACGCTCGTAGCAGACAAGGATGTAACCAAACGCAGGATTCTGTCGATGATAGAGCACTCGAAACTGGTCGTTGCTGTCGGCGACGCGACCACTGAGCGGCTCGTATCATTTGGCGTGATCCCGGCTGTTGCCGTTATGGACGGAAGGGAACGAAGATTGCCAAGAGAGTACCCTCGGAGTTATGTCGCCACAGAACTTCAATGCAGCAACCCGAAAGGCACCGTATCGAAGGAAGCGGTTGCAGTCCTTCAGGAGGCTCTGGGTCGCAAGTCCCCAGTCAGGGTGCTAGTTGATGGAGAAGAGGACTTGCTGGCTCTCCCGCTCTTCGCGATGGTACCCAAAGGGTCGGTCGTATTGTACGGTCAGCCACTCGAGGGCCTCGTGGTAGTCAAGATAACCGCTGCAAAACAAAGGCAAGCTAGAGAGTTAATGAATAGGCTAAACTAATCGTTCATGGAATCAAGGGGGTAATCTAAGAGGGAATTGGAATGCCTCCGAAAATAACTATCAGCAGGACCACAACAATTATTCCTGCGATTATCAGCGGAATCAGGAAACGAAAAACTGCCAGCGCAACCACTGCTATTAGCGATAACACTAGCAAAGTGAGAGTTGATCCCTGAAATTGAAGTATCTCGATAGCCATAGCCTTTCAGGCCCTGAAATACCAAGCGGTTTCATGAAATTAAGGTTGATGAAATGAGCTTCCAGAACATTGTACCGTCTCAACGAGCTCGTGCTGAACGAGAACGAAGTATTGTCAGAATATCAACGTTTAATGGCTAGAATCGGCATCGATCACTTCGGGGGATGAAGATGTGGTGGCTGTATGAGCAAGATGATTACGTATACCAAATTCTGACCCCTGAAAAATTATCTAGCTGTCGCAACCGCAGCCATCGCTGCCAAGGTCATAAGACCTGATGTTGTACTTTTTCATGCAGTCTCTGCACGCGCTCTGGCCGAACGGTATCCTAGCATTACAGAACGTGCACGCGGCAGAAGTTTCGTCAGTCTTTAATGCTTCCAACACTGTGAATGATGTTGAACGACTCTTAAATATTGTTGTGTGTTGTTACAACGGAGATATGAGAATGCGGGGACGATTCGGCGTATTGTGATGGCAGCGCTTGCCGCAGAGAGGACAGTTCTTTCTGTCTAGAAAAACGCACTGGCAAATATGTGACTTCATGTAGCTTTCAGCTGCCCTCGTGTATTCGCCTGTGCCATTACAAAAGGGACAATCAGAATCGGTGATGTTTATCAAACCTCTGCCCGAGCAGACCGGGCATTTTTGAAGGTCGGTCTGAGCCATCTCCTCTTTCTTAAGTCCACTATAATTTAATCATTAAGGTAACAAGGGCGGGTAAATTACCTGCTTATGTCTGCTGAAATGACCAATCTTATTACAATCCGATACTTGGATGAATAGTGGTGCGATCCCAATAGACGATTCGCTTGTACGTGTAGCAAAGGGCGAGCTGCTGTCAGATGACTGGAGCCGGAAAACTTACTCGGTGGATTCTAGCCATTACGAGGTCGTGCCCGAGGCAATACTCTGCCCAGTTGACGAGTATGATGTGCAGCAGGTGTGCCTTTACAGCACATCCAAGAAGGTACCTATCGCAGCTCGGGGGGCAGGAACAGGCCTTCTCGGGCAGTCACTTTCAGATGGCATCATTCTCGATTTCACAAAGCACATGAACAGGGTGCTGGAAATCGACGAGAATCACGCTATCGTCGAGCCGGGGATTGTAAAGGCGGTTCTGGACGGTGAGCTCAGGAAGAAGGGCAAATTCCTGCCGCCGGATCCGGCTAGCAGCAGGTACTGCACGGTTGGCGGTATGATAGCGGACAATTCCAGCGGCATCCACTGCCTGGGATACGGAAACACGATCGACTTTTTGGATGGAGTCAAAGTCGTCTATGCAGACGGCACCTTTGGCTTTGCGTCTAGCAGACAATTTGATTCCAGGATGAAAAAACTTCGAAACCTGCTTTATCCACAGATGGATTTAATCGAAGAAGGCTACCCCCGAGTAAGCAAGAATTCTTGTGGCTATCGGCTTGATGCCACTGTAAAGCGGGACGGGTTTTATCCGCAAAAGATCTTCGCCGCCTCGGAAGGCACACTTGGTTTGGTAACTAGTGCTAGGCTCAAGATTCTCGACATTCCGGAGAAGAGATGTCTGCTTGTAACCGGCTTTGAAGACCTGCTCGCAGCGGTAAAAGCCGTTCCTGTATTTTTGAGATACTCTCCAGTCGCGCTCGAATTGATGGATCGTACCGTATTCTCCACTGAAAGAGAAGACAACACAGGGTGCCTTGTGTTTGTGGAATTCGCTGGAAGTGGGATGGACCCTGAAATACGTCTAGAGTCCTGCAAGAAGGGACTTGAGGGCACGTGTGCCGTACTGGAATACGCTTCTGACGAAAATAGTCTGAAGAGAATATGGAGTGCGAGAACGGCGGCGCTGAACAATATCATGAAGCTCACTGTCGGCAGCAGGAAACCTCTCGGACTCATTGAAGACACGGTGGTCAGACCAGAACTCCTTGCGGGACACGTTGAGGAACTTCTGAAGACTTACAAAGAAAACGGCTTGGAGTACGTCATGTATGGTCACGTTGGAGATGGCAACATGCATACAAGGCCCCTGATAGATATCGCATCCGATTCAGAAATGAATCTCATGTCAGAGATCGCCGGCAATGTATTTGCAGAGGTGATCAGACTACGTGGCACAATCACCGGAGAACATGGCGATGGAATTGCTAGGCAGCCGTACATCGAACGCATGTACGGAAGGCAGATCACCGAGCTCTTTCTCACTATAAAAACATTGTTCGACCCCGGGTTCACGTTAAACCCCGGCAAGAAAGTCCTATCACGCTGAAATTACTATTCTGCTCCAAAGAAGCCGAGCAGGTCAAATCCTTCCGTTGCCTTGGCGTTTATCTCTGCGATCGAGATCAAGTGACCGTCAGGATCCTTAATGATGGCGTGTTTGCCAAACGGCTCCTGCTTTGGCTTCTTGTAGAAACTTACATTTTTTTCCTGCAGCTTCCTGACAGTGGTATCAAAATCGCCAACCTCGAAACCCACCAGCATCCCCGCGCCAGTTTTCATGCCGGCCTTTTTTTTCGCTGGGTGCAGTGCCAGGACCGTCTTGTTGCTGAAAAATTCTGTCCAGTCGCTAGATCTGGTCTTGATGGGGAGACCTAGAGTGTCTTTGTAGAACGCGACAGATTTTTCCATGTTTGAAACCAGAAGGATCACCGCCCCTACTTTATCAAATGCCAAGCCACAGCACCTTCAGAGAGAATCTGCAAGGGTAAATTATGAACTTTCCGCCCTGTATGTCAGGGTTAATTAACTTGCA
Source organism: uncultured Nitrososphaera sp. (assembly GCA_964574725.1). Classification (GTDB taxonomy): domain Archaea; phylum Thermoproteota; class Nitrososphaeria; order Nitrososphaerales; family Nitrososphaeraceae; genus Nitrososphaera. The sequence continues at coordinate 3,852 of CAZNOV010000065.1, forward strand.
GCACGATGCTTTCGCCATCGATTTGAAGAGCCGACGAAAGGTCGCTGAACTGATCAGAGAAAGAATCGCCACTGGCAATCCCGTCGCTGACAGAAAGTCCCAGCTCCCCCTTGAAGGAATGGCCAACGATGAGCTGTAGCTCCAGCCAGAGCAGCCTACGTACAGCTGCATCCTAGTTTACCAAATGCTATGTGTCGTACACAATTATCGAGAATGTCATCGTGCCTGGAGCGACGCTGGAGTTGCAGACGTTCATGATATACATATCGACATTGTTCGTTGTTGCCTCCGCTCTTGTTATGGCGAAGCATATCGTGCTTGAGTCGCTGACTGTTGCTACGACGCTATCTCCAGATTCTGTTCCTGTGCTACTGCAATTAAAGATCCAACTAGAACCGGAAGATAATGAAGAAGCGCTGGTCTGCGTACACTCCCTAAATTGCAGTTTTGTCACACCTATCAATTCACTGGCACCAACCGAATTGGCTGCAATTTCGCTAGACCCAACCGCACTAGATCCGATATCCGCTGCCTTTACTTCACTATTCTTGATATCCTCTGACTTGATGGTTTCATTTACTATGTCAGCTGACGTGATGGTGGCTGCAGCATACGCCCTTAGCTCTGGAGACGCAACAAAAGCTCCAGCCATGAAGGCAGCGCAACGATTCCACAGAGTTTGGTTCCTCTCATTAACGCTGATTATTGAGAGGAGCTATAAAATGATGTATGGAATGTCTTGTCTGGTGTTCTAAATTCTAGATTTATCAATCGGACAGTACGAGTGTAGAGTATGCGAGCCGTCGCAGTGGTAAGGAGCCAAAAATTTGGCATTCCTGTCATGATATCTGCAGCCATCTTTGTTTGGCTAGCTACCACTGATTTCGGATATTGTTGGGAAGCACTTTGCGCTACTGGTTTCCCATGCAATCTTGGTGGGTGTAAATCTGGCCCCTTGATGACCTGGATTGTCATAGAAAAGCATTGGCCGTATGCCTTGGGATATTGGGATCCATACTGGCTACCGGTCACATATGGGATAATAGGATACGGTTTCTGGTTTGGGCTTTCGTTTTATCTTGGCCGTAGGATGGTAGCTCAGTTGACGTGAAAGCCATCAACGCGCCCAATAAAGTCTATAGAATTCTAGCTCTTGCCATGATTGTTGTGGGAGCTGCTTTGCTCATTCTTTCAGTATCAAGTATCCTAAACCCACCAGCGAGATGTCAAGACAATCTGGACAGGCTCTACTATGACAGCCAGTCATTGACTCCCGTTGGATGCGTTGACCCAGCACTTGAGCTCCTAGGTCCATCCTCTAACAATTTTGTAATTCTGATTCTTTCGATCTGCTTGGTAGCTTTCGGTGCAACCATACTCGGAATGATTACTCGCTTGGAAAGTAGCAAACGGGGAAACGCCCCATCCCATGAGCTGTAGCTCCGGAAGCAGCCCCTACTAAAATTCAAACAATAAAGGAATGCGCAAATGGAGCAGCGCCTTCAGGCTGTCAGATCTGACGGAAAGATCACCCATTGACGATGATAGCCGTCAGATAAAGCCAACTTCAGAGATGAAGCTATGGCAATGGTAGGCGAAAAGTGGTTGATTTCTTACAGAGTAGTCTAAATGAAATGTACATTGCGCCACTAGAATTTTTCACTATCAATCGAATCCATTATCACCTGTGCAGCATGGGTGCCAAAATTTGTTTTACAGTAGTTCTCATTTCTCAGCTTTGAATTCAACTGGTTTTTTCTAATCAATTCAGAGACTCTGTTGACGGCTGCAAGATAATTCATCGACGACTTCCATGTAAGTATGATTTCACACATGTCGCACACACTGCACTTTGCGTTTGCAGCGAAATCTTTTTCACAGAACATGCATTTGTTGTAGACCATTGATTTACCTGTCCTTCGCGCTCCTACTCCGAAATGTACGCTATTAAAACAAGAGATGCAAAGGTACTTGCCACAGCTCGTGCATGTATGGTATTCCTCGCCCCTTTTACACATATCGCACATTGCCATTCGATCGCCTTCTACATGTCATCTTTTTCGAACATGGGTCACAATATTAGCCTGTCATGGTCCGACCGTCGCGAACATCAATATGGCGTACCGATGTGGCCAAGTTGCTCCGTGTTGAGCAGTGCATAAAACGCATGAACGCTAATAGAGGGTTTGCCATATGCTTCTCTCACTCCGTTCCCCCGAAAAATGCGATTATGATCGATATTACGACTATAGCGCCGGCAACAATCAGGAACTTGCTGTTATTTGTCATCTCTTGTAAGAGCGACCTGGGACATAAGAACGTACTTGACCTAGAAGGTGGCTTACCACGTGTGTTGCGCACGGAAAGGCGAAAACATTGTGACGAATAGAGTAAAAAGACGGTCGCGGTGGAATTTGGAAGGCATAGGTTCGCGTTCTAGTCCCTCTTCTCAACCCTTTCTCAGAACACTTCCTCTAACATTTCAATAGCCAGCGCGGCCAGCAGGACAAAGAACATCTTCTTGCTAGAGAGTAAGAAGAACCTGTTTCTCCTATCCAAAATGTGAGAGAGGAAGTTCTGCAGCGCGGGGTAGCCTGATCCTCCCAGCGAATTTACCATTGGCATAGCCAATGCCGAAATAGACTGCATGTTCCATCTTCACAATGTTCCTATAGATAGTGCGGACATATAACGTAGCTCATTAGGCTGCTCTCATTGTAGCAGCCATGGCAACAGCCGGAAGACCCCTAGTAGCTTGCCGGTATCTGTTAGCGCTCCTTATATAGCTCGAGCACGTATTATATCCTAGTAATAGGTATTTCGTCTTCTGATTGTTAATCCTCCGTCATGGTAATGCAATCTTCAAGAATGTCCTGTATGTGTGGTAAGGGTCAGCAGCTTGTAACGGACTTGGAATCCGGGGAAATAGCGTGTAGCAAGTGCGGCTTGGTATCATCCGATCGAGTACAAGATATTCGCGCAGAATGGCGAACATTCGATTCAGAGAGCAACGATAGATCAAGGGTGGGAGCGCCTTCATCCCTTGCATATCACGATATGGGTCTAGCAACAGTAATCGGCAACGAAAACAGGGATTCGAGCGGACGTCAGCTTGACCCGTCAATGAACGCAAGTATTCAGAGGTTAAGAACGTGGGATTTCAGATCGCAGGTGCATTCGTCTACACATAGAAGTCTTATGCATGCCTTTGGCGAGCTTGGAAGACTGAAGGATAAACTCGGCTTATCTGATGCCATAATGGAAAAAACCGCGTATCTCTACAGAAAGGCTCAGGAAAAAAACCTAGTAAGGGGAAGATCTATTTCATCCATTTTAGCGGCGGCCATATATGCTGCTTGCAGGGAGTTGGGAGCGTCAAGAACATTAAAAGACATAGCAAAGGCGGCTGATGTCAAGCGCAAGGCTATTTCACGCAGCTACCGAATTCTCGTTTCGGAACTTGACATCAAGGTACCTCTAGTGGATCCAATGAAATGCATCGTCAAGATAGCAAACGGGGCCAAACTGACGGAGAAGACGAAACGGATGGCCATGGACACTATGAACTATGTCGTTGGAAAAGAGATTTCCGCAGGCAAGCTTCCTATGGGCCTTGCTGCGACAGTT
>CAZNOV010000066.1:0-7409 GCA_964574725.1 uncultured Nitrososphaera sp.
GAAGCCCATACCGCCAACCTAACCCAGCGAATCAAGGTTCTGTTGAATGTGCCAGACACGCCTCCAACCCGGGAGTCAACACGTGCCCCGGTTGGCACCGCTGCCGACAAGCCTGAAGAAGCTGAATCCACCATGGACGACGTGGAAGAGGAATTGGACGTCGAAGGGGGAAATAGTAAATGACTCAAACAAGAGCTTTAATAGATGAATATGGAAAAAGAACAGACGGGCGAACGGCAGACGAGCTTCGCGAAGTCAAGATATCCGTCGGCACTGTAAGAAACGCTGACGGCTCCGCCTTTATCGAGTTCGGCAAGAACAAGATTGTCGCAGCCGTCTACGGGCCGCGGGAGGTTCACCCGAAGCATATGGCACAACCTGACAGGTGTGTTCTGCGTTGCAGGTACCACATGTGTCCATTCTCCACAGATACTCGCAAGAATCCCGCTCCTTCGAGGAGGGAGATCGAGATTTCCAAAGTGATGCGTGAGGCGCTGGAGCCAGCGCTGATGCTGGAGGACTACCCAAGGGCTGCAATCGATGTATACGTCGAAGTGCTCCAGTCCGACGGTGGCTCGAGATGCGCAGGCATAACTGCCGCTTCGGTGGCACTGGCCGACGCGGGAATAAACATGCGCGACCTGGTCGCGGCATGCGCAGCGGGCAAGGTCGACGAACAGATTGTCCTTGACATCAATGACACCGAAGACAAGGAGGGAGGCGCGGACATGCCGGTGGCGTACATGCCGCGCCTGGAGCAGATTACGCTCTTGCAGCTTGACGGCAAACTCTCCCGGGAACAGTTCAACGAATGCGTTGACAAGGCGATATCAGGCTGCAAATCTGTGTACGAGATCCAGAAGCAGGCGCTGATGCAAAAGTACTTTGGAAATGAGACGGAACTAAAGGAGGAGGTCTCGGCGCAATGAGCTCGTCAAGGCGTGCAACGATAATAGTGGAGCACTTGCGCAGACAGCAAATGTGGGATGCCCTTTCAAGAGGCAAGAGGCTCGATGGCCGCGAGTTCGATGAGCAGAGGCCTCTTGAAATCGAGCTCGATATCATCAAGAAAGCCAACGGATCGGCCCGGGTAAAACTCGGATACTCTGAAGTCATCGCAGGCGTCAAGGTGGCAACCGGGGAGCCATTTGAGGGTCTAGAAAGCAAGGGAGCTCTCATTGTTTCGGCAGAAGTGCTGCCCGTTGCATCGCCCCATGTCGAGCCGGGTCCACCCGATGAAGAAGTCATCGAGCTCGCCAGGGTTGTCGACAGGGGAGTAAGGGAATCAGAAATGATCGCCCTGGACCAGCTGGCCTTGGTCCCAGGCAAGATTGTCTACACCATTTTTGTGGACTGCAGCGTTGTCAACGTGGATGGCAACCTCTTTGATGCCACGTCCTATGCGGTAGTGGCGGCGCTACTCAGTTCGAATCTCCCTATCTACGAAATGCAAGGCGACAATGCGGTTCTAACGGGCAGAACGAAGGACATGCCCATAACCACCGTACCGATTTCAATAACGGCGGCGAGAATAGGAGAGCATCTGCTATTGGACCCGACTTCAGAAGAGGAAGCCTGCATGGATGCAAGGATAACCATCACCACAAACGAGGAAGGCTTTTGCGCGATCCAGAAGGGATACACAGGGTTCTTCACCGCCGACCAAATAAAGAAAGCTGCATCGGCTGCAATGGTCAAAGGAGAGGAGATTCGCACAAAGCTAAAGGAGCTGACAGCAAAGTAGAATGGTGAGTACCCGTGGAAAGAAGGGTTCAACTAACCTTAGGGGCCTTGGAATAAAGTTTGGCGCCACGGTCCGCAAGCGATACGGGAAGGCATATCGGACTCTGCACAAAAAACGCAGGTGTCCATCCTGCGGTTCACTGAGACTTGGAAGAATCGCCTCGGGCATATGGTCATGCCCAAAGTGCAGGTTCAAAATTGCCTCGGGGGCGTACGATGCTGACCTCGAAAAATTGCAGGGCTGAGATATGCATTTCGACAGGATCCCAGCGCGTGGGAAGGTCTGTTCGCGCTGCGCTTGAACCGGATCTTGTTCGGCTGCCAAAGAGCAGTGGCACCGCAAGAATCTCCACGACAGGAAGGGACGTGATTTTCAGAATCGCAGCGCCCGATGTGCCCACCTTGCGCGCAGGGGTCCATTCATTATTGCTACTTGCAGACGCGTCGGTGCGCTGCCTAACGCTATGATTTTATAGCTTGGAGATCTGACTAGCCACTGTTAATTATATGAGTGAACAGGAACTGCCGCCCTGGCTAAGAGAACAGGTGGCGCGTCTGCAGCAGTTGCAGCAAAACTTGCAGGCAATAATGATGCAAAAACAACAGCTGGAAGTTGAATCTGTAGAGACCGACAGGGCACTTGAGGAGCTCAAGAAGGCCGGTCCTGATGATACCGTATACAAAAGCGCCGGATCGGTGCTGATCAAGGCAAAAAAGGACGAGGTTCTCAAGGAGCTCGAAGAAAAGAAAGAACTGTCGAATACCAGGTCGATGGTGCTGACGAAACAGGAAACTCGAGTCAAGGAAAACCTAAAGGAAGTCGAAAACAAGATTAACGAAATGATACGCGGGATGCAGGGATCATCCGCCGGGGCGCCGCCAGCGGGCGCAGGTTCTCCACCAAAGCCAAGAGCCGAATGAAATTATAGAGGGCAGGTGAATTCTGGGTGTGCCTGCCGTCAGGATCGCTGTCGATGAAAGGGAAAAGAGCAGCGGAATTCCTGAACTCCTGAAAAGGGCCGGAGCTTCAATTGATTTTGCGATGCTCCCTGTGGGCGATTACATAGTGTCGCATGACACGGCAGTGGAAAGAAAAACCGTAAGGGATCTAATAAGCTCGATCTACGACGGCCGGCTCTACTTGCAGTGTTCCGAACTTGTCAGGCACTTCAAGAAGCCAATGATGGTCATACAGGGCAACATTGCCGAGCTCGACGAAATCCCTGACGATATCGATGAAAAAGACGCCAGGAGGCTTGCCGAAAGGACCCCTCTTGCATACGACGCCCTGGCGACGGTCGCTATCGATTTTGGAATACCAATGATACATTCGCCCTCGGCAGGCCACACCGCGCAATTGCTGGTCACGCTTGTGAACAAGACCCTGAAGGAGGGCAAGGCCGGCGGTCCCCTCCTAAGGAAGATCAAAAAAGAAAACCCTGTTTACGTGCAGCAACTATCAGTCCTGTCATCTGTCCCTGGGATCGGAGACAAACTCGCCATAAGGATGCTTGAAAAATTCAAGACTCCCAGCAAGGCTCTGTCCGCCACTGCCGCGGATCTGGCCAAGATTCCGGGCTTTGGGATTTCGAGGGCGGAGCGAGTCCGTAGGATCCTTGATTCGGCGAGCTCGCAGAGCGCGGTTGTCCAAAGAACTCTTTTCGACGCAGAAGGTTAGCTTCTTATAGAATCAGGTTGGAGGTCAGAATTTGTGCCGGATGCTGCCGCCTTTAGGGAAGGGGATCGCCTCATGCCTTCTTGTATTTTCGTTTGAGTTTATTGCCGCATAAAGGACACTCTGTTGCGGAAGAATCAAACGTCCTGCCGCACGCGCTGCAGTATGAAATCCATTTTCTTGATTCCTTTATCCCCTTGCCAGGAGTTACGGGGCTGACAGACACTCCAACCGCATTGGCAATATTGGAGGCGGCATAGTCGTCCGTCATGAGGGTACTTCCGAGCTGCGACGCCAGGGCGATAACCGAAATATCAGCCGGTGACAGCTTCACGTTATCGCCAGTTTTTTTCGATGCAGCCACGATCTTGGCTACATGCGCCCCTTCAGGATCAATGACTTGGAGCCTGCCAGATTCCAGCAGCACTTCCAGAGCGGCATACGCACTCTTGATGTGTTTGATCTCATTGAAGACCTTCTCTGTGGTGTAGAATTGACTGTCAGAGGACGACAAAAAAACGGTTCCCGCGTAGAACGCGCCAGCGTCGAGCACTAGACTAGTAGGCAAACTCGGAATACCCGAGCTTTGAAAGCTGCCTCATCCCCTTCTTGTGCAGTCGCAGAAATATCGCATCATCCCCGTATCGTGAGATTCTAATCGGTCTTTCCGGTTCGACTTTAAAAGTTTCCTGCCCGTCCACTATCAGGTGCGATTCATGGGTGCTCTGGATGGTGATTTCCTCGACTGGTATTACGAGCTGCGGCATCCTGCTAAGGGATGCCATCGGCGTCAGAATTAGACAGCTCATGCCCTCGTGAAGCACCGGCCCTCCAATCGAAAATGAGTGCCCCGTGGAGCCGGTGGGCGTCGAGATCACGATGCCATCCATCCTTTGACTCAATTCGTCTCCCATGAGTCTTATTGACATGACGGGAGTCCTTGTCAAGCTCACCCTGGTGATCAATATGTCATTTAATCCAGGTGGAAATGCTGTCCCCCCAGAAAAAGCTTGGATCCTTAGGCGCGGGTCGAAAAAGTACTTTCCTGCAAGTATAGAGCCTACTGCAGAGTCTATCGATTCAGAGCCTATCTCTGCAAGAACACCCCTGTGACCGCCGCTGTTCACGCTGAAGACCGGGACCTTGCCCGGAACTGCCCGGAATGCCCTGATGGTTGTCCCGTCGCCGCCGATAGCGAATACAACATCGAGCTTGATGGCACGCAGATCTTCCTGTCTTGTAGCCGTGGCGCCTTCTATTTTCAGCGGCGATAGGCAGTAGGGTCTCACCTTGCTCCTTAAAAGCAGTTTGACAATCCTGGCTGCCGCAGCTTCGGCCTCATTATTTCCGATCTTGGCAACAATGGCCGCTGTTTTTATTGCGGATGCCATCTGGATTTCTGCGCCGCTATTGAAAGCCTCCAGTTATTAAATGCCTTTGCTCCGCCCTCAAAGCAAGCTCTTTAAGTAGGAGCTCGAGGCAAAAAGGACTCATGGCATATTCCCATCCAGAGGTTCTATGCGAGACTGATTGGGTTGCGAGTAATTTGAAGAATGGAAGCATAACCTTACTCGAGGTCGACTATGACCCCGAAAACGCGTATAGGCAGGGGCATCTGCCAGGCGCCCACCTTGTCTGGTGGAAGAGGGACATCAACGATGCCGTCAGACGCGACATCATTGGCAAGCAGCAATTCGAAGAATTGATGAGCAGGGTCGGGGCGACGCCATCCACCCAGCTAGTCCTATATGGCGACTTTAACAACTGGTTCGCCGCGTTCGCGTTCTGGGTATTCCAGTACTATGGGCACAGGAACGTCAAATTGATGAACGGTGGCAGAAAAAAGTGGGAACTTGAAAAGAGAGAGTACACAAAAGACGAGCCAGTCGCACAGCCTTCAAAGTATGTGGCAAATCCCCCGGACGAAGGCGTGCGGGCGTATCTGCCTGACGTCAGAAGGGCACTGGACAAGATGGATACGATGGTGCTTGTCGATGTGCGATCACCCAAGGAATTCTCGGGCGAGATCACCGCACCCCCTGAATATCCTACAGAGCATGCTCAGAGAGGAGGTCACATTCCCGGCGCGAAGAATATTCCGTGGGCGCAGGCACTCAAAGATGCAGATGGAACATTCAAGAGTACCGAGGAGCTGGCAGCCCTGTACGGTGGCAAAGGCGTCACCCCGGACAAGAATGTCATTTGCTATTGCAGGATCGGGGAGAGATCATCCCACACCTGGTTCGTGTTAAAGTACCTTTTGGGCTATCCTCTAGTGCGCAACTATGACGGTTCCTGGACAGAATGGGGAAACATGATCGGTAATCCGATAGAGAAATAAGACGTGCTCCTGTTCCGATCATTTGTTGGACAGCAACCTCATCAGAAAAGGTCGGTTCTATTTTATCTTCGACACTGGCGCAGACCTCGTACTTGAAGACAAGACAAAGAGAGGACTCGAAGTTCAGGGGCATGTCATAGATAGCAGATACGGGGTAAAGGCAGATGAGGGAATTATTTACGATATGGATGGAATCGGCCACAAAGTTGGCATAAGATGGTATTTTCCGCACTCGGATTACTCTATGGAGCAGGTCGTCAGGATTGCTGAAGAGATCGAGGCCAGGTACAAGGCAATAAGGGATATGACCTGCCCAGAAGATGATTGAGCTTTTTTTTGCGAAGCGTAAAGGTTTGGTTGCTCGAGCAGCTCTATTAGAATCGAGCGAAATCCTTTTAGGACATAGAGCGTACGTAAATTCGAGAAGTCAGAATGTCTGTCTTGCTAAAGGATAGAGTCTGGACTATGCTTTCCGAGGTGGCCAAAAGGGGAGTCTACCCTCTGCACGGAAACAGACTTGGGCTCTACAGAGTTCCGGTCGACATCACCGATAAGTCGGAAATTTCCGGCATTATGAACGATCTGCGAAGTTCAGGCTTCAAGATGGATACTCATGCGGACAGGATTTACGTCACCTACAAGTGGACTGAAAAAGGCATTGACCAGGTGACAAATGAGGAACTGTCCGCAGATCTGAACATCACGGTTGAAATTGTAACGGGAGAAGTCCTTGATCTCATCTATCAGGTCAGGCAGCTGGAGTACTTTGGCGACCCGTATTGGATCAAGAACTATCGGCAAAAGGCAGACCAGAATGCAAAGATGGTCATCGACACTATAATCCGTAATACCAAGATAGGCGACAAGCTAATCGCGCACTGGCAGAAGGCCGAAAAGCTGACGCTTGAAGCTGCAATAAAAAAGCTCGAAGAGCTGACGCCTCTTGCAAAGAGCCCTAAGGCGCGCAGCGCGACTGCGCCTCCTCCAACAGGTCCTTCCGCGGCGCCCAAGCCTGCATCTCCACCCCCCGCAATGTCAGCTCCCGCTGCCCCTGCAGCAGACGGAGCAACGACCGTATTGCTATCTGGCACCGGTACCAGCTACGGCAAGGTAGACGGGCCCATTGACCCCAAGTTCAAGGAAAAGAGGCAGGTTGCAGGTACATACCAGGGTATCAAGGTGTGGGGACCGGTGGACGCGCCGGGTCAGCTCGGCGTCTGGGGTACGGAGGTATGCGTTGATTTTGACATATGCGTTGCGGATGGCGCCTGCATAGAGGCCTGCCCTGTCAACGTCTACGAGTGGCTGGAAACACCCGGACATCCTGCATCTGAGAAGAAGGCGTTCATGATAAGGGAGAAGGACTGCATATTCTGCATGGCATGCGAAAACGTGTGTCCTCCGCAGGCTGTCAAGATATTCCAGAAGGGGTAGGCTCCAGCTTAATAATATCGCGTGTGCATCCGATTAACCAGCATTGGCTGAAAAATTCCCGCTGGTAGCCACCGGTGGCACCTTCGACGAAATCCATATTGGACATATGGCCCTCCTTGCCAAAGCGTTCCAAACAGGAGAAAAAGTCATCATAGGCGTGTCTAGCGACGAATTTGCAAAAAAGCGCGGAAAAAAACTCAACCACAGTTTTAGAGA
>CAZNOV010000067.1:0-7387 GCA_964574725.1 uncultured Nitrososphaera sp.
CATTGCAGCCGCAATTTTGGAATTCACGCTAAATGGTTTGCCTTTGCAGGATTTGCAGGCAAGAATGAATGTATCACGCGGTGCTCTTGAAGAAAATCTGACGCTGCTGAAATCAAAAGACCTGGTCAGCTTTCAAAAAGGCAGCAAGAAAGACCCGATAACCATTGTGAGAATTACAAAGCGAGGCATTCGGTTCCTGAGCATGTACAATTCAATCAGCGTAAAGTATCTGACTGTTGCGAAGTAACTGAGCAAGCGCTTATTCACGGGAAGATACCGGCTGACCAAATCGGGCACGTTGAATACTCTATTGAAATAACTGCTACCGGCGCGTGATCAGCGTTCTCCATTTCTTCCAACTTTTGCCAATCCATGATACAAGATAAATGAAAGCTGAAATCGCACCGTGGGCAGTGACACCTATCAGGCTGCGCATCAGGCTGTCCGCAGATTTGACATCCCCGCAAATTTCACTTTGCCTCGCCCTGAGCTCTAGGTAGTAGGAATCCTTCTCCGGGATATCAAAGGAGTAGATCCAGTTTTCCCCTGACTTGTAAGAAGCGAGTTTTATCTGGTAAGGCTTCTCTCCCTTGTCTTGGCCGTCAAACACTGCGATTTCAGCGCGCTTCGCCATTACGGATGTTGGTACGCCGACGGTTACGTCTCCTTTTCCGTATCCGTAAAGCAGGATTCCTGTTGTAAGCCCCGGGTCACCCTGCTCGTTGGTGGACGCTCCGGAGCAAACTTCTACTCGGGTGAAACGAGGACCCTCTGAGCTATATGCCAAGGAGAAGGGCTGACCACCAAATTTACCAGCGATCGTTTCCTCGACACTTGTTGCCTCGCTGCTCCCATACGCGGGATTTAGATTCGGTTGACTCGCGACCACCGGGACAAGAAGAATCAGTGTAGCCATGATGACGGCCCAACTGCTCAAGTGAGCGGATTTGTATCGCATAGACCTACCTGCCGGATGTTAATGCATGGGGAGGCAGGTAAGGACTCCTTAGCTTCCGGTTGGAGAATCAATTATTTCTTTTACTTTGAAATTGGCGAGATACATTATTCCTGTCGCTAATCAGAAAGCGAGCTTGATATCTTTCCTGCGGACAATCCTATTGGTAGAAGTATTTTACCTTCGTACCGGGCCGGTCAGTGTCATCCAGCCAGTACCTTGGGATGACATAGTAGTAGACAAGTATGCAAAGGGATGCCAACGATATCCCAAAGAGGCCTGTCGAAATTGGGTTGAAGCCCCGCGGCTCCTGCGGGTAGTATAGGTGAATCTTCCAACCAGCCAGGATCTGCGGCCTTGCACTCGGAACATCCAACTCGTCCAATGAAATGGATTCAAGGGGCAGCTGCGAGTACTCGGCTGGATCTATCTTGAGGGCCTCTGTCATATTCACATAGTCTTCCGGATCTGGGTCGATGATTCCTGCTCTTGAAATAGCAAATTCGGTCAGGTCAAGGCAGCCTTGAGTAGTGCAGTCAGCCGAAATGTGTCCACCGTGATCCTCCAAGATAAGGCGAACGTTTGCCCCTTCGCCATAGGTTTGCGAAAGCATTCTCGGAATCAAGTTGTTCCAGTGTATTCCCATCCCGAAATAACCCACGGTTCTCTCAGAGGATCCGTCGTTGATGATGAGGCGGGTAGCCATCACATTTACAAACTCGTCCGGTCCTGTTGCGAAAATGGTGACGGTAAAGTAGTCAGTCCGATCACGCATGGGGAGGCACCAGTCACGCTTGGTAAAGTCCTGGGTGGGATCGTAAATGGTCCCATATGGTTCATACAGAATTATCCCGCACCTAGCGGTTGCAGGCGCCGCAACCCAAGCGTACTTTATGTCGGCGTTGGAGGAATGCAGAAGGTCTAAAACTGTGATCACGTTCTTTCTAACAGTCTGGTCAGCCAACAGATCTATAACCGTAGCTTGGGGGCCCGCAGCCATGGTATCAGCCGGCCGGCCTAACTCGTCCTGTATCGGCTCCTTGGCATGATCCTGAATGATCCAAAGCCGGCCGACTTCATCTTCAATCGAGGACTTGATCAAGGCGATCCTCGTGTCCTTGGAAGAGCTCGTTATATCGGCCAGCAGAAACTGCGACGATAGGATAAGAGCCACAACCGAAAGTGCAACAAGTGAGATGCCAAGCTTGAGATTCCGTGAAGACATTTTCAGGAGAAGCGGCTCCTTTTTCCTTGCAGGTGGCCTTGGATTGCCCGAGTTTGTGTCACAAAAATACCACACCTGCAGCGTGTCTCCATGCTTGATAGCATACTTGCCCGCGTAGTGCAGGTAGCCCGCATAATTGCTGTCCAGAGCAAGAATGGTATTCGCGGCGCTGGCCGTGACCAGTATATCACCCGGCTCGCCCAGGCTCATGATCCTTTCAGAGTAGCTCATTGCGTTCCCCGAGATGTCGCTTACCTTTCCGTCCACGGTACTCACGAATGCCTGGCCGACATGAATTCCTGTCCGCACTTTGACATGGAGCTCTGACTTTTGCAAGGCGTCATTGTTTTTCCTCAGGTTCTGGTCTAGTTCTTTTGCAATTTCCAGAAACTGCTTCGCATACGTGCTATTTCCAACGAGGTAGACGCCATCCCCCACATTTTGGAGGTACAGGGATCCTTTCATGCGTTGATAGGTTGGGCAGTCCTCAAGCGACGTGAAAAATGCCCTTTTTCTGGCTTCCTGCTGCTCAAGCGTAAAGGTCGAGTCAGTATACCCCGCAACGTCGACCCTGTACGAGGCGACAAACTCCACGCTGGCTGGCATGTTCTAGAGAACACTTATGTGAGTATTTTACCTTACTAAAGATAGAACTTTAATACGGCACATTATCGCGACAATACGGACAAAATGAGTGGTAGAGATTATCAAAGTGCAAGCCATAGCAATTCCTTTATTAATGCAGAATCGATCTTTTCGGCCCTTGCAAGTGACAAGAGGCTTGGAATAATTAACGAATTATATCATGCTCCAAGCGCCAGATCGGTGAACATTTCAAAGAAGCTTGGCATCGGCCAGCAGCTTTTGCATGAACACATGAGAAAGTTGGAAGAGGCGGGCCTGGTGAGAAGGGACAGCGAACGGGAATTCTCTCTAACTACATTCGGAGACACCATTGCGGGTCTGATTGACACTTACCTGTTTCTGTCGGAACACAAGGAGTACTTTTCCGATCACAAGTTTGGCGACATTCCGAATAAATTCATACGACGAATCGGGGACCTGAGCGATTGCACTTTTGTGAGGGGCATTTCCGAAGTGCTCGAGCTATGGGGAAAGGTTCAGAGCGATGCCGAACAGTACATCTACATGGCACTCCCAGAGGTTCCCCTCTTTATGATGGAAAACCTTGTCAAGAGGGCGCGAGAGTTGAACAATGGGATCGAGATCCGCTGCCTATTTCCAAAGGAGAGAATGAAAGCAATGAAGGGTGAACTGGGAAGGACAGGCTACGAGGATCTCTTGAAGGCCGACGTAGTCAGGGAAAGAAAGGCGAGCAAGATCCAGGTGGCTGTAGTTTTAAGCGAAAGACAGTCACTTGTCTTCTTTCCTAACCAGAAGGGAGATACCGACATGCTTTCAATGTTCTACGAAGAGATGCCTCACACTGGCGAGGGGAAGTCTGTTAGATTCCACGAATGGTGCTTGGACTACTTTAGGTACAAATGGCACGAAAACGACCCTGTGCTAGTGGAGAGCGCGAGGATCTAGCTCCCCGGATCCAACACATTCTCTGGAGCCTCGCCGTTGTTTCTTACCTGAGTAAAAGTTTTCCTTTAACCTCAAGTCGTCTTTTGAGTTTAAAGGTTATTTCTAAATCCAAGTTATTACACCCTATGCCGATAAGTAACTCATGAGCCAAATCGAACACGCGAATTTCAGTAGCCATGAAGCCCGTGGCGTAGCATCGATGGGATATGTGAATGAGGATATCGCCTTGGCGCGAATCAAGTTTGCGATCTGCAGGAACTGCTTCTGGTGCGCTTCGGTGTTATCCGAGCGCCTTGTGATAATAAGATGCCCCATGTGCAGATCTAGCAAAATTAGCAGCCTGCCCGTCGCGGGGTCCTCGATTAATTGCTGAGCACGGGCACGTTACGTATACTTTCTGCATAGTATAAAAATAGCGTGTTCTTTCTGGCAGTCGTATGGTCAGGGTCGAAAAATCAAAAACAATCGATGCCGCGCAGGAAAAGATATTCGCGCTCATTACCGATTTTGAAAAGCTGCCCGCAAGGTTTCCAAACAGGTACCGCTCGCTGAAGGTAATCGAGAGGACGGGCAATTCGGTGACCGTTGAAGAGGAGGTGACAGTCGCGGGAAGAGAGATCCACTAGGTGACGAGGCATACGCTTGAGCCGAGCCGCCTGTTGAGGAGCGAGGTGATTGACGGCGATACGAAAGGAACACTCGTCCAGATCTCGCTGGAACAGGATGCGGGCCCAGACAAGACAAGGGTATCGGTTGATGCCGATTTGAAGCTGGGCAAGATGGGGTCCGTGCTCGGAGTATTCGCCAAGGGCAAGATAAAGGACGGCCTTGAACGCATGATCGACGAGTTTGAAAGCCAAGTAAATTCATGAGAATTAGGGACCAGATCGATACAGGTCTGTCGGCGAACTCATCTTTCCAGTACCAGATGCCTCCCACGTCCCCCAAATCATATGTTCAGGGTATTGAATTCGGTGACTTCGTAATCTGACTGGATCGGTACTCGTTGGCTTCCGTACCGCAGTAAACGGTGCTAGATGTCCAAGACTTTTGTGCTGTTCCCTGCACAGACCCTCAATCCTGATCACACCCGACATCACGGTATATAGTGCATCTTCGATAAAGAGCGTTCTGCTTCCCTGCGACACATGGAGACCGTTATTGCCTTCCCTCTAGTTCCATCAGAAATTTAAGCGCGTGTAGATTCCAAAGTCAGGCGCCTAGGTCTAACATAGCTAGGAAAGTCTTGCAAGCGCGAGTTTCATTATGGTGTGATTACCATTCATAAGCGGCCGATGATCATTTAGCTGGCAACCGCTCGATTACTTCTGTATGAGCAGATGCCCATGTTAGCTGCTCGATATTAATTTATCATCTGAAGATTGCTTTCCACATGTTTGATTAAGGGATTAGTCGCGGCTTTTTTGCTTTTTTCTTTTAGGAATCCTAAAGCCTTTTCTCCTTGCTTCAGAATAAGCTGCGGCGATAGCCCTCTTTCGTTCCATTCCTTCTTCCATGTGTTTCTTGAAGTGCTTCTGGATGAAGCTTCTAGCATCCTCTGATGTTCTCGCTCTTGTCTTTGCCGTCTTGCTTCAATGAGTAAATCCCATTTGATGCTCTTAAACATTGTTGGCTAGGGCATCCCATTGCACCCTTAAATCGAAGTGACATCACGGACCTTCTGCACGTCCAGCAGCCCAGTGAAACGCGTCCGTTGAGCGGAAACGGGCAGTACAATTGGCGCCATCATGTAGTCTGTATGTGATCTCGAGAGCGAACAAGTTTCCTTCGCTCCTTGGGATCCATGATCCGGTTCTCTCATAACTTCTGGTTCCACCTTCAATCCGGGTGACAGGAATCCTCAACTGTCCAGTCCATCGGTGTGGTCGCCTGCTGTCTTGAACGAGGGTGGCTGAGACCAAGGTCGTGCGCTTTAGCCGGCTTGAACCCTCCACTCTGTCGAGATTCCTTCTTTTTGCCTTGTTGATGAGCCTGACTGCAACTCCCTTTACTCTTGCTCTATAAGAGTCGCCTTTCAACCTGACTGCAAGCATCAGCCTTCCGGATTCAAGCGAATTAATTCACCTTGCTGGGGCTGGCTTACATTTAAAGTCGACATAATACGGGCAGACGTCTCTGTCCTCCGGATCTGACCCATTCCATAGCACGTCGACCATAGGAAGAAGATGCTTGCTTACCTCTTAAAGTTTCAAACAATGATGGTCGTGACTCATTGCGCCAGCCTATTGAAAGTGCCCCATATCCCAACACGATATAAGGAAGATAATTTGTTTTGAAACTGATGAGCTCACGAACTTAGGATTCGCGTATGCCAGATCAACATCGTACGCCTGTTCTTGGGGACTCATTCTGGACACTCTTCCTGTGCTGTTCTCTCGCTCTCCGGTATGAGTCAATGAATCCTTTTGCGTACAAATTCGCGTGCCTTTCTGTTCCCCTGTGCACTCCGGAACGGGATCTCAAATGGTGGTAAAACTCGTGGAGAACTATGAAGGGATTGTACATGATGTCAGAGTTCATAGCATAGATCTTTTGCTCCCTTGCGACATAGACCGCGTAAGCCGTCCGCCGCTTGCCTTTGACAGTACCAACTACTAGTTCAGGGGGCTTACGATGGTAAAAGTTGCTCAATACTTGAAGAGCCTCGCCTGTATTCTTGCTCAGGATCAGATGCACTATTCTCGCCTTCACTGCTTGGTCTGGCTCAACCAATTCGTAATACCGATCTTAGTTTCGGGCGTTCTCTTAAGTTATCGGATCCTATTTCGCAAAGATTCTAAGGAAGGGTTTGCTTTCCATCCACACAATGGGCATCGATAGGAGGCTGGCCGCCTTTGACATGGATGGCACGCTCACTCAGGGCAGGCTGGTGTTCGCTCTGGCGGACAAGTTCGGGCTGACTGAAAAAGTGAAATCGATACAGTCCAGCGGCTGGCCCGGATACGAGCAGACGAAAGCCATAGCGGCGCTTTTTGCTGGTCTGTCCAAAAAAGACTTGGAGGATGCCATTCAGTCGATACCGCTTACCAGCAACTGCGAACGGGCAATAATCAAGCTGAAGGAGAAGAACTACAAGATCGGGATAATAACCGACAGCTATGCCTATGCGGCCGGAATCTTGGCAGATCGCCTGAAGCTGGATTTCGTCGCTGCCAACGAGCTTGAAATACAACAGGGCAAGATTACCGGCAGGGTCAAGATGCCGCTTGGGTGGGAAAAGATAGGGTGCTTTTGCAAGATATCAGTGTGCAAGCGTTACCATCTGGAAAAGTTTGCACGGGAGTTTGACGTGCCGATGGAGAACACGCTGGCGGTGGGCGACACGAGATCCGACGCTTGCATGATCAAAAGTGCGGGAGTGGGCGTGGCTTTCATGCCAAAGGATGACGAAATCTCAGGGGGAAGCAGCAGAATTGTGCGGGAACCAGATTTATTGAGAGTTGTAGAACATGCTTAACGACTCCCTGATATCGTTTCTGTTTGTCAACCGACTGTCAGGGTAAGATTCAGTAGGAATGTACTTCGAAGCGATGCTCTTTCAATTGCTTTTGGCTGCTGAACTTCGCCGAACACTTCTCACATGCGTATACGTGTAGTGCCTTTCTGATATAATGATATTCTTCACGCTTCTCCAT
>CAZNOV010000068.1:0-7369 GCA_964574725.1 uncultured Nitrososphaera sp.
TACACGCGTAAGATCGTCGGCAGCGTCAGATGTGTATAAGAGACAGGACCCGACTTGGAGCGAGCCGGCTGGCTTCCGAGAATGGATCTCTCCGACGTGGTGTGCTATGAAGCGTGGGATTCGCGGCAGCCTTCGGGGCCATGGCTTGAGTTCTCTGGGAACGTCAGGAGGTTGCGCGAGAAAAACTCTGAAGACAATATATAATCCATGTCCAATCGTAAATCATTCAGCGGTAGTCAAATCTGTTGAAAATTCGGTGCGGCACCAGGGGGAGCGGAGATCGCCGTCGGGATGGCAGCGGGTCATTATCTCTTAGCATTCAGCATCATACCACCGCTAGGTACCTCTTCATAACGCTCACATTCGCCGGCTTGCTATCTACCGGATGGTTCGGTATCCCGCTGATCCCGAAATACTTTATCGATAACTCGATGGAACTACTGCCAGGCATATACACTCTATTGAGTGCGCTAGGAGCGATTTGGGGAATAATGGCATACCGGGAATTTACAAGGTCGCTTGAAATGATAATCGAAGCCAGAGTTGCAGCGCGCAGGGTAGATCCCATGATAGGCGAGTACGAGTATCGATCGTACAACCCGGTCACCAGGGAGTATGAGGATGGATTCTCGCCGTCCGGTCCTATCGACTTTTGGGACAAGGAAACTCAGGTTCCCAACTGGATGGACAAGGGCAAGTACTGGCATATTCTGATGACCCTTAAGGCCAGGAAAAAGGAGGTAAAGCTGAGGGTGGTGAAGGACAAGGACCTTCCATTCTACTCCGGCCCGATGAACGTCGCAGTCACCACGAGAGAAAGGATCGATTCAGACATGGAAACAAACCGGTACCGTTTCTCCGTGAGGGTCCCTCAGTGGCTTGTGATGAACACTGAACACAGCAGGTTTGCCAGCCAAGAGTTGGCTGATTCTGAGCTCAGCTCGCTGATCTCCGACCTGAACAAAAAGATAGTGAACGCTTCCGTCGAAGTTGCCGGATGGGAGAGCCTGAGAATAGGTTACCCTCTGAATTCAATGACTCTGCTGATATATCTTAACAAAAGCCTGCCCCTCCGGATTGTATACAATCAAGTGATCAGGAAATTTCGGGGAGCCAGGAGCCGGAGGCTCGAGGAAACAAATCGCAACCTAGCAGACATCAAGGACGACGAGCTTGTGTCGTCAGTCCTAGAGCTTGCCTCGGAAAGGGGGATACCGGTGGACAGGCTGGATATGCTAAGGATTTTGATCCTCTTCCTGAAAAACGCCTACGCTCGGCTGGGCCTCGGAGAAGGCGCGAGCGAATACCACAGCTTCCACCATACGCTTGAAGTGTCCTACATGGCTCTTCAGATGCTGCCGAGGAAGCTCCAGCAGTTCACTTTTGGCCCGAAAGACTATGAAGTCGTTCTGGTCGCGGCTCTTCTGCACGACTTTGATCCGGGGCAGCATACCAAGTTCCTCAATAAGGAAATACCCAAGGGTCCGGCCGTGGTCAGGACAATGGAAGAGCTCAAAAGTACAGGGATCGTGGATGCTTACTTCAGCATGAGCAGAGACGAGTTCGAAAATTATTTCCGCGAATATCCGTCGGCCATGGCGCCTCCCGTGGACTACGCCACGACCCACCCGGAGCTGGTGAAGACGGACTGGTCACCGGTTGAAAGCGCTATGGTGGAAGCATTCATCTGGAGAACCGACTTTCCCTACAAGGAAAAAAAACTCGCGCAGGAAAGGTTTGCCCTAGCGGTAATGCAGCTTACAGGCAGGGGTCAGGATGGTGACAGAATCAAGACAGCTGCAGGGATCCTCTGGTTGGCCGACCTTGCTGTCACTTACATGGGTTCGGAACGCCTGAGGGCTTGGGACAGAGTGACCAATCTTTACGACGAGCTGAACCTGCCTAGACTTGAAAGGGTGGCGATGACAGACCAGTTCTTCCAGGCTTTCGCCGATGATGAAACCTTCAATCAGATAATCCGCATGAGAGAATTTCCGAGCATCTTCAGGCAGCGATGGAAGCTTGTCTACGACTATTTCCACGAGGGTAATCCTTCATCGATGCTGATCGACACGATAGAGAGGGCACGCAAGCTGTATTCACGGGTAAACCTTGAGGTAGGTATGAGGAGCGGCGAAATGTTGCGGCGGATTGCTTCTGAATGCTGGTCTGAATATTTTATCGGCATTACTAGGGACCAGAACGAAGTCTCCAAGGCCAAATCCACGTTTTCCGAGCTCGATCCTCAGAATGCCTCCGTATTCTGGGGCGATTCCCAAAGGTTGCTATCTGATATGAAGGAGAGGAGATTGATAGACAACTTCTTGATGGTGCTACCTGAGCACTCGATCCCACAGTCTACCCAAGACGGAAACGCGTCATTCCGGTCAATGTTTCGCGTTCTCTCCGGGACGCTTGTCCGCGGCGGCGCAATTAGGATTATGACTGACCTGGGCAAGGACAGTCCTGCTTTTATGGACCTTGTCTCCGCCGCAGCTGATGCTGGATTAGAGCCTGTCGACAGCGCCGGCAAATCCTATTTTCCGAATGACTGGCGCGATCCTGAATTTAGAACAGGCAGCGACCCCCAGATCATCATCCTTGTTTCCAAATCATAGATCTCTATCGCCAGGGCCAGCCAGGCATGAGGCCTCATTTCTCGTACTGTCTAGGGGCGCGAATCCAACCGTCAGCGTTTCCCCTTATACTTTAAATTGGCGCCTCCAAAGTTGAAACACTACCTGTGGGCTCGTAGCTCAGTATGGACAGAGCGAACGCCTCCTAAGCGTTAGGTCGGGGGTCCGAATCCCCCCGGGCCCGCTTCTTTAGCGGTTTCTTGAATTGGTTTCAAATCTAATATAGGTGGGAAAGTGTCCATAGCAGACCCAGACTCATTGGAAGAATTTTTGTACGCGGTGAAGAGCAATTGCACCAAATCTAGGTACCTGAACAGGCTGAAGAATTTCTTCGACTATTCAGAAATCGAACCTCACATCAAGATCCAAGCTCGTGCTTTTGTAGCTGAAGCTCATGAGAAAGGAGGGGGATTCGTGGGGGGCGAACCTTTTATCGGAGTGACTGGCGCCACTGTCTCCCTAATTCTGACCACGCAACTTGGAGCATCGAGTTCAGGATTTCTGGATCTAGCGTGAGTCAGCCTGCGTTGCCTGGAGAGGAGATGATTTCGGCTTAGCAATGCTTCTTGCAACTATTGAAAATAGAATGCCAATCCCTATTGCCGAAGAGGCAAGCGAGACAACATAATTACTGACATAATTGAACCCTCCCTCAACCAAGCCAAGGATCAATGTCAAAAGCAATGTTATAATGCCTTGACCCGTCCCAAGCATGACAAGTATCTTCCCACTTGTTATCCGATTTTTTACGAACAGGATTGCGCCTGATATCACCACCAAACCCCCTACCTGTGCAATTATCCCCAGTATTGTAAACGGAATTGCTTCAATCTGCCAGAAGGCTCTTGCCGTATGTGTCCGGAGCTCCTCTTGCACAATTTTGTAAATGTCAACATTGGCCTGATATCCTGATAGGATGAAAAGTGTTCCGGAAAGAAATGCAAGGATAGCGGCGACCTTGTTCCTTAAGCTACTTGATTCCACTGTTCATCACATTCCATCGCGTGGCTGATCGAAAGCCACCAAAGCAAGACACTTGTGTAATGCCACCGTATAAAAAAATAGCCGTCTGTGACTCTAGAACAATAACTTAGAAGAAACTGGGAATGCAGTAGATTCAGACATTGAACCTTGTCCTCGCCTGATATATTCCCTGTCTAGTCATCTTGAACTCATCTCTGTTTACGTATCGAGTCCGTAAGCCTAGACGGTTTCGCTGAATCTTTCTTGCCATAACCATTCTCCACTATTCTTTTTCGGGTCAGCCGCAATCCACACCTGAGAATCAGAAAAACATCATAGATCCAATTCTGACTTACGCAAGCGGCACTAACTCAGCAAATAATTACCTACCAATTTTAATATCGCGAGCGCGCTATAATCCCAAGGTAATTGGAATGCACACCATTGTTCATTTTGAAATACCGTCGGACAATGTAGAGCGGACTAGAAAGTTCTACAGCGACCTGTTCGGATGGAAAGCAGAAAGGATGCCTGGTCCCATGGAATACTGGATGTTCGTGACCACAACCAACGAAAAGGGAGAACCAACGGGAGGTGGAGGCATAATGCCGAGGCAGCAACCTCAACAAACCATCACGAACTACATCGGCGTTGATTCTGTGGAAGAACATTCGAAAAAGGTCGAGAGCCTCGGAGGAAAGGTGAAGGTTCCAAAGACAGAAGTCCCTGAGTTTGGCTGGTATGCGATCTGCTCCGACACGGAAAACAACACATTCGCTCTGTGGGAGGCAAAGCGGGGCGCCCGCCACTAATTCCTTTTTTTATCCCTGCAAAATCACATAATCGCGGCCAAATACAAATCCCACATACATGACTGCTCCCTTTTGCAGGAGCACCGCTATCTGTGAAATTATCCGTCCTCCCTCGAACTGGATCCTTCCCTCCCTATGGGCGAGCGAAATTTCGTCCGGCTGGACAAATAGAGGCATCCTGACTGCCGTTAGCTGCTTTTGCTCCCGCATGTAGTTTAGCATCCTCAAGACAAGTTCTAAGTCGTGCTTTGTATTCGGAAGAACAACGTCCTCGCTGAAAGCAAGAGTGGACCCGTCCAGTTCAATCCTTGCGGCTCTAGCTACTACAGGCAGGGATTTCCAGGAGGGCTTGAAATCGAGGAGCGCAAGAAGCCCCCCGATCTC
The DNA here is from genome assembly GCA_964574725.1 of uncultured Nitrososphaera sp. Classification (GTDB taxonomy): domain Archaea; phylum Thermoproteota; class Nitrososphaeria; order Nitrososphaerales; family Nitrososphaeraceae; genus Nitrososphaera. The sequence continues at coordinate 4,796 of CAZNOV010000068.1, forward strand.
GTCAGCAAAAGGGGACAAGTCATCGACGCTTCCTTTCTTCTGTTTCGCCACCACCTTCCTGATTTCGGTCCTTACAGCTTCTGTGCTTTTGAGCGGCCTGACGTTAAATAGCAAGCAGAGTCGAGAATCGCCGTGCCAGACTATTGAATATTGCTGGAGGGTTAAACACCGGCAAGTTTGGCATTGCCATAGATGCGAGCGTGGTGCAGCTCGCTGATCTCATTCTTTCTGTGCTTTCGCCTCTCGAGAACATAGCCACTTGTCGAATGATAGATAATGACCATGTCATTTGGGTAGAACGAAAGCATCTCATGGTTGTCATAGTCGGCGGCCATGTGGCCTAGGTGGATTCGCTCCCAAGAGAAGAGCTCCTTGGTCCTGCCACTGAAATGGAACGTGCTACCGCACGGGCAGCTGACATCGCGCCAGTTTCCGCGTATGTTTCGAAGCCACGGACCCCGCTTGTCCTGCAATTCTAATGATTGGGGTCATATGCCGTATTTTATCCTAACTTTATCCGCCTGTCAGCTTTGTGAACTTGTTGTTCCTGTTTACTGTTTTGATGTAGTCCAAGTTGGCGAGGGCGACCATGGCGGATTCCCTTACTTCTTCGCTTTCATCCGCAAGCGCATTGGATAGGGTTTTCCTGGCGTCCTCTGATCCGATTACGCCGAGGGCGACGGCAGCCTCGTGTCTAACGAAAAAGCTCGGATCGGTGTCTACCGCGAGCGCTAGGGCGCCTATCCCGCTGCTCAGTCCCAGCTGACCAAGGGAAAATGCTGCTTCGTGCCTCACAAGCGCGTTTTCGTCGCGGCTTAGAACCTGGCCAATGGGTTCCACTGCGTTCTCGCCCGCAATATCAGCAAGGATGCGGACCGCCCGGGTCCGGATGATGCTGTCATCGTGGTTCAGCAGACCCTTGAAGTAGTTTTCGTTCTTTGCTTCGAACTGCCTTTCCATTTCCTCAAGCAGCTTTATCCTGTCATAGTAGGTGGAGCTCGTCAATGCATTAGACACAAGAAGCATGGTCTTTTTTTGTCTTTCTTCAAGGGAAACGCCGACCGGAATAATTGTCGAGAGCTTATTATATTACCCAAAATTACCGTTCGAATATATGCGAGTCAGGTACTGGAGACTTGGCATCACCGATGTCCTGAATGCAAATTATCCTCCAGAAAAAGCGAACCATTGGGACATAAAGTGCATGCAGGGCGAATACGAACACTTTGGCGTATTCTGGTACAAGTACGGCACGCCTTTTGACAAGGAGCCGGTGCACGGTATATCATTTTACCACAATGACATCCCGCAAAAGACTGTCGAGCAGCTCATTTCATTTCTCCAGGACAGGTACGGAGGTGTCGTCACTTACCGGCAGAGCAGGGTGTTCCTGCAGGGGTCCAAGGAATTCGCAGACAGCAAGTCGGTCGGGACGCTTGCAAATGAGCTCAGCCTAAAGTTCAACGCGCCGGTGGAACTCACGATAGAATTTGAGCAAGTGACGAAGGAAGAGGTCGACCAGGAAACGTTCAAGCTCCCCTCCTCAAAGTCACTTCCCATACCCGGACCGGACTCATAGCATATATTTCTCAGCTCGCCTAATACAGGTGTCGCGCATGGAAGCCCAGATGACCATCATGCAGCACCTTGACGAGCTCCGGGCGAGGGCGCTGCGCGTGGTGATCGCCGTAGGTGTCGTTACGATATTTGCGATGACCTTCGACCTCCGCCCCGTTGAGGTCGGCGGCGTCCAGCTTGTGTACCCGTACCCAGATCCGATTCACAATATTTCTACGCAAGTAACTTTTTACATGCAGCAGGCTCTGCTGCCAGAGGATGTGCGACTTATCCAGATCGCTCCCGGCCAGGCGTTCTTTGCACAGGTTCACGTGTCGCTGCTTCTCGGGCTGACTATTTCAATCCCGCTGATAGTTAGGGAAATAGCAGCATTCATCTCTCCGGCATTGAGCGCAAAGACAAGAATTGGCATCCTAAATGTGATGCTGCCGGCTGTCGGGCTTTTTATCGCCGGAGTACTTTTCTCCTATTTCCTGGTGATACCCTTTGTGCTGGACTTCCTTTATGAATACGGCCAAGCACTCGGCGTGGAGACCTTCCTTACGATCAGCGATTTCATCTCTTTCGTTATGCAGTTCTTTCTGGGATTTGGGATCGCTTTTCAGCTCCCGATATTGATGTACGCGATATCGCTGACGGACGTAATTTCGCCAAGATTCTGGAGGGAAAATTTTCGCTACGCGGTGATAGTCCTTGTGGTCTTTGGCGCCATCATCACCCCTGACGGCAGCGGTATAACCATGTGGTTTGTTACTATGCCCATGCTCGGGCTCTATCTGGCCGGAATGTTAGTAGTTGAGAGAAGGGGCTCCATACGGACTAACACTTAAATTTCTAACCAGCCAACCTTAGGCGATAGATGAGCACTGGATTGATGCTCGACTTTATGATGCAGGCGCCCATCGGCTGGGAGTGGCTTATCATCATCGCCGTAATCGTGGTCGTGTTTTTTGGGGTGAAAAAGATCCCCGAGCTTGCTAGGTCTTTTGGCAAGGC
>CAZNOV010000069.1:0-1709 GCA_964574725.1 uncultured Nitrososphaera sp.
GCATAGCCAATAATGGTGAATGTAATATTTTTACTTTTCAGTTATTCTTTATATATTTAGTTGATAAGTGGAGCCAGATTATAGATATAGCATAAAACATCATCATGATCCATATAATTCCTGTCCTTTGTCGTGACTTCGCTGATCTTGTCTCTAGATCGGCCTTGGAATTATCACCGCGTCGTCCGCCTTAAAGTCCTCCAGAACCGACTTGCGGATCTTTGTCAGAATTTCGTGAGCACTTTCCAGCGTCATGTTCCTGTCGAGCTCGACATGAACCTGGGCATAAAATCCCCGGCCAACCGGACGGATCAGGATTTTCTCCACCTTTGCATTAAAGTTTTTCTCTATGTGATTTGAGATCGTCAGCTGGAGCTCCGGGTTTCTGACGGCGTCCACGAGTACAAGGGTGGATTCCTTGAAGGCCGTGTACGCCATCCAGAATATGTAACCTGCGATGATCAAACTGCCCACTGAATCCATGTAGGGTATTCCAAAGTACCCTGCCAGAAGGCTCCCAAACCCCATGAACGAGGCTGTGCCATCCTTGATGGAATTCTTGGCATCAAGGTTCAGAGAGACGAGCTCATATCTGCGTGCGACTCGCCTGACCTTGAATGCTCTGTGAAGTGAAATGCTGCCCGCAGCCACCAGGGCAATCATCGTGACTTCGAGGTTCGAGACTTCTACTGGATGCAGGATCCGCTCATAGGCATGGTATACTATGAAAGAGCCTAGGATCACAATGATTACGGCTGCCACGAATGCTGCAAAGCTCTCTATCTTGGAATATCCAAAATGGAAGATCGTGCTCGTTGGCTTGACCAGCATCTTGATCCCAAACCAGACAATGAAAGAGACAAGTGCGTCGGCCAGCGAGTCCAGCCCGTCGGCAAAGAGCGTAAGGCTTCCGGTAAACGTGGACACGGCAATTTCGCCAATGCCGATCCCTATCAACGTCCATATCGAAACCCATGCCGCTCTCTTCGCATCTTTGAAAACCTGAGACTTGTCCAAAAAGTAGCTACTCCAAGAATCTACTACTGATTAATTATGCTTTTCCTAGTATCCTGCTGCCTGTAAGGATAGACCCGTAGCACACTGAGAAAATATAAGCGCGGCAATGTTTTCCGTCACCGTGCTATGTGGAACGACGGTCGTTGTGACTGGCGAAAAGGAGATAATCGAATCAATCATGGACTTCCAATCAAGTACGAACAAGATCTGGTGTGCATGCGTTGACTCGTCGCTTCCTGCATTTTCCATAAAAAAGGTAAAGGCAGGATACCTTGAAGCCAAAAAGCGCGGCGTCAGGATAAGGTACATCACCGAAATCACAAAGGACAACCTGGAATACTGCAGGGAAATAATGACGTTCGCGGAGCTTCGCCACCTAGATGGGGTCAGGGGGAACTTTGCACTAAGTGAAACGGAATATATAGCTGGGTTGAAGCGCGGCAATGCAATAGTCAGCTTGGTGCGAAGCAGCTCAGAAGAATTGGTGCGACAGCAGCACCTTGTATTTGAAACACTATGGCTGCACGCCGTACTAGCCGACGAAAGGCTGAGGGAAATAGTCTGAACACCTAACATTCATTCTCTGAAACAAAGGGACATGCATCAAATATCATAGCCTATCCTTATTGTGCTGATTTCTGGCGGCATGCTAGTCCTATTTCTGTCGAGATTGGGTGACATCAATCTCAGGC
>CAZNOV010000069.1:1809-7323 GCA_964574725.1 uncultured Nitrososphaera sp.
ATGTCTTTCATAAGCTATTTATATCACTAGTGATATTACTAGTGATATGATATCTGAGTGGTTCAGCCGTGTGGGAAGCGCGATACCCAGAGGCTTCTCAAGGCAGTACATTCTCTCTCTGCTTCGTGAACAGCCTATGACAGGTAAACAGATCATCGACAGGGCGACGCAGCAAAGCGAAGGAAAGTGGAAGCCGTCACCTGGGCTCATCTACCCGTTACTAGGCAGGCTTCTTGGTGAAGGCCTGGTGACGGAGGACAAGGAAGGTAGATACAACATCACAAAGAAAGGCATCGACATAACTTCAGACCTTGAATCCTTTGGCAACATCATCCATAGGCAGATCGAAGTGATGCTCCGGGTGGGAAACGTAGGAAAGTTCATGGCGATGGATGTCATAGATAGGATCGCAGCCGTGGGCTCGGCCCTGAGCTCGAACCTTGACGCCATGACGCATGAAGAGCGCAGCAAGTACAGGGATTTCCTTCAGACCGAATTGAAAAAGCTGGACGAGCAGGATACAAAGAAAAAGGAAACAGAAAAGGAAAAGGTCGACGTCGAGTAGCAAATAGTGCCTTTAATAGGACAGGAATTTTTTCATGCCTTGAAATTCTAGCAGAAAGCCGCGTCCAAGCGCAGTCGTCTTGAACCTCGTTTCAGTATGGTCTTTCCTGACAAGTCCTTCCGCCATTGCGAATGATACGCATGATCCGATAATTGAAGGTGGCAGGCGCATGGCTAAGGCCAAGGATGGCTCGGTCGAGACATGCCCATCAACTAGCGATACAAAGTCGTAGAGAATATTGAAGCTGTTCCTTTCAAAAACCGTGCTTGACATCGCCAAACAAGATAGAGTCTTTGTATTTAACTTTGATATTTTCTATTCGATTCCTCTCAATTTTCTTGGCGGCTGTTCATGATACACCGAAGGTCTGACTTGTGCGCCAAGAAATTCATGTGATCACCTAGCTATGGGCGCCACAGATATGTTGTTCAGAATTATCTACTAGCATTATATTCGAGAAGTTTTTATGGTAGCGTTACACTGTTCATCTCGGTGAAATACAGAAGCCGAACAGACATCGCTGCTGCGATTCTGGAGATAGCACTTGACGGTGCAATCAAGACAAAGATAATGTACAAGGCATTCTTGTCATTTCCCCAGCTCAAGGAATACCTAGGACTGCTCTCGGCGAAGGGACTGCTGGAATATGTTTCGACCGATCATGAGTACCGCACGACCGATAAGGGTAAGAATTTCCTAAAGCTGTACAAGGACGTGGGACAGATGATCTTTCCAGCCTCTAGCAAGAAAAAGTAATCAGCATACCCAGACCGCGATTCAAGATTACATCACTGGGTCTTCTTTGATTGTCAGACCTCCAGCGTCATTCATGTCGATTCCCATTATGGCAAGAACACTCCTTGCAGAATCAGGGCCCTCCCTATCAAGAATATTACGAGCCATCTTTAGCCTGTAAGGCCGGGCCCAGTGCTGACCGACCTTGTACTTGCCTCGCATGTCCAGAGGCGACACTTTGATTATCGCGGTTTCATGCACCGTGGACATGGCTGCATCGAGTCTTTCGTACCGCCCTTCCTTCTGGTACTTCTCCATCAGCGCGTTCAGAGCTCGCGCCTTTTCCTCGTTGTATTCCACAATCTGGGCCTTACCCTTGATGACCACGCTGATATAGAGGGTGTCCGCCTGGGAGGCGTCTGTTGGATGAAAATAGTACGACGGCAGAAAACAGATGTGCCGGTCCACTTCAAAGCCGACATCAGGATTCCTCCGGATGTTGTCCAGCTTCTCGCCAAACGGATGCGAATGCATGTATACGGCGTCATCGGAATACACAAAATTCATTGGGATGACCTGAGGGTAGCCGTTTTTGTCAATTGAAGCGATACGGCCGGCAGGCTGGCTATTCAGGAAGTCAATCATCTTCTTTTTTGACTTGATTTCATACTTCTTGAGCAGTTGCATATCTGCTGAATATCGACATACTATTGTTAAAACCTACGGATTAAAGTTATACGTCACTTCTCGCTACTGCCTGTCAGTGAATAGGCGTACTATACTCTATGCCAAGGCCGGCTGCATAGGCGCGCTGGCGGCCATAGCCATGTATGCATTTGTTAGGCTGTACGTCTTTTCGCAGCGCGCTGACCTATCCATCCTCGTTGTCAACGTGGTGCTTTTTGCAGCAATCGCGGGATTCCTGATCTTTCTTTCAAAGAGGGAAAGGGACATGGAGGAAGAAGAATTATTCAGGGATTGATTTTAGTAGCTCCTGTCCCCAGATCATGGGCATATGCATGACGAATCCATGATCAAGTACAGGATTAATCAGATGACCGACACCGGCTCGAGCGTGGTGCTCGCCATGAGCGAGGACATCGAGCTAGAGCCCGTTTCGCAACAACAGATGATGCTGGAGGCTGTCGACAGAGCCGTCACGGACAATGAAGTCAAGGAGCAGATAAGGCCGATACTTGAAGCGATACTGAGATCCCAGCCGCAGACGCTTGTAAAGACCTACTCGCAGACGGTCATACAGATCACGATGCCGAAAAGGCGCTACGAAAAGATGGGCAGCCCCCGCGTCGGCGAAAAGCTTGCAGTCGACATCAAGAAGGCCGCGCTGTAGGGGTCAGGTGTCTCTGGAGTTCTTCCTGCGACCTTAAGGGAAGGGAGCAGGCAAAGTTTCTGCAGACAAACGCGTACTCCTGTCCATTTTGCGAGCGCCCCTTAAAGTAGGCGTATTTTTCCAATGACTCTAGCTCATCACGTGTCACTATCGCGGTTATCCCGTCTGGCAGAAAACGTTGCTTTAGCCATCCGGCCATTCCTGAATTCTTGTCCTCTGTTACGACGGTAGCCTCCACTGGCTTTTTTGCATAGAGGTAGATCGCCATGAGCAGCTGCCCGAAACCAAACGGGTTTTCCGCTGCCGCCTTGGCACCGGCCTTCATTATGCTGAGTGCCTTGTCAAGGTATTCTGTGTTCTGCGTGTAGTGATAAAGCCTTAGCAGATTGTTGGCGGCAACAGAGGTGCCGCTAGGGATCGCCAAGTCGTAAAAGTTCTTTGTCCTCACTATCAGTTTCTCGTGGTCGTCTGAGGTAAAGAACAGGTCGCCATCCTTTGAGTCCCAGAAGTGTTCCAGCATAAAATCGTTGTATCGAATTGCCCTTTCAAGGTATTCTGCCTTTGAATCGACTGCGAACAGGTCCAGCAGCGCCCCGACGTAAAACGCATAATCATCAAGGTACGCATTCAGCTTTGACTGGCCGTCCTTGAATGTGCGATAGAGCCTGCTGTCATTTGACGCTAATCTGGTTTCAGCGAACCTTACTGCGTTCTTGGCAGCATGCAGGTATCTTTCTTCTCCACTGGCCGCAAAACCCTTCACGAATCCAGATATCATCAGGCCGTTCCAGGATGCTAGAATTTTCTCGTCCCTACCGGGCCGCACCCTCTTTTCCCGTTGGGCGAAGAGCTTGGCAGAGGCGTCCGCAATTATCTGTTCGATCTGCTCAGGTGTTTTGCCGTACCTTTGAGCAAGGCTTTTCACCGGCACCCTTATGTTCAGGATGTTCCTGCCCTCAAAGTTCCCCCCTTCCGTTACTCCGAAATGTTCGCAAAAGATTTCTGTCGAGCTCGGTTCTCCAGCAGCGCTGGCGATTTCGCTCTTGGTCCACAGATAGAACTTACCTTCCTCGCCTTCAGAGTCCGCGTCTTGGGCAGAAAAGAATCCACCCTCGGGGTGAGCCATTTCCCTCATCACAAAGTCAAGCGTCTTTTTCACCATTTCCAAGTGGATGTCTTCCTTCGTTATCTGGTATAATTCCGAGTACAGCTGGGCAAGCAGAGCGTTATCATAGAGCATCTTTTCAAAATGGGGCACCAGCCACTTTTGGTCCGTGGAATACCTAGCGAACCCGCCGCCGAGATGATCATGAATTCAGCCCGCAGCCATTTTGTCGGCCGTAAAGATTACAAAGTCGCGGAACCTGCGGATTCCGGAAATGTCGAAATACCGCAGGAGAAAGAGCAGATTGGACGGATTCGGGAATTTAGGAGCCTGACCAAAACCTCCGTAAATCTGGTCGCCCATCTGGAAAAGCCCTATAGCCGCTTCGTCAAGAATCGTCCTGTCCAGCGCGGCTGGCTGGGATTGCATCGCCGAGGCAGCGGCGACATCTCTGGCAGTCTGCGCGAGTGCCTGCGTGAACTCGAGGCTTGCTGCCTCTATTTCTTTTTTCTTGTTGGTGTATGCTTCAGAAAGCTGGTGAAGAATCGTCCCAAAGCCCGGCATTCCGTAGTGACCTCCGTCCTTTGGAAAGTAAGTTCCGACGTAGAACGGTTTTTGGTCCGGCGTTAAGAATACTGACAGTGGCCAGCCGCCACTGCCCGTTGAGAGCTGGCATACTCTTTGATAGATGTCATCGATGTCGGGTCTCTCTTCCCTGTCTACCTTGATATTTACAAAGCGCTCATTCATTACGTTTGCAATTTCATTGTCTTCAAATGATTCATGGGCCATTACGTGGCACCAGTGGCACGCGCTGTAGCCAATGCTCAGAAAAATAGGCTTATTTTCTTCTCTTGCCTTCTTGAGAGCATCCTCGCCCCACGGGTACCATTCGACTGGATTGTATGCATGCTGCAGGAGGTATGGGCTTGTTTCGGTTGCCAGCCTGTTTGGCTTGCTGCTGCCATGCCCCGCGCTTTCTTGCATTAACTGAACTTGCGTCTACTTGCTATATAGATTATACTTTGACAAAGATCGCAGTCATTTCTTGTGATCTTGATTTGCGATCGAGCCCCGCGAATCAGCATCGATGATCTAACGATTCAAAAAAATGTGTGAAAGACTTTATTAGCAAGTTTTCCAAAATAGTTGTAACACAGAACCGACGCGCGCGCATTGTCCGGATTGATGTGTTTCTGATTGTTTATGCTCATTAGTGAAAAGATTTATATCATTGACGTGCAAACGTACGGAGCGAACGTAACGTTTGAGGCGGCGTCGGTGATGATTCTTGGTCTTGGTGCCATTTTGTGATTCACTGACCTCCAGTTGCGCTCATAGCATGGAGATCCGATCTAACCATTGGATCTGACATTGGTCACACGAACACCCTAAAACGACCCGCACAATAACAGGTTGTCCGGCCGTACTCTTTAATTCAAAAAAAGGATTGACTCCGGTTGATCCTGCCGGACCCGACTGCTATCAGAGTGGGACTAAGCCATGCGAGTCAACGCCGCAAGGCGTGGCATACGGCTCAGTAACACGTAGTCAACATGCCCAAGGGACGTGGACAACCTCGGGAAACTGAGGCTAAACCGCGATAGGCCAAGATTTCTGGAATGGATCATGGCTGAAATCTACATGGCCCCTGGATTGGACTGCGGCCGATCAGGCTGTTGGTGAGGTAATGGCCCACCAAACCTGTAACCGGTACGGGCTCTGAGAGGAGGAGCCCGGAGATGGGCACTGAGACAA
>CAZNOV010000070.1:0-7231 GCA_964574725.1 uncultured Nitrososphaera sp.
TGAGGAAAAATTGAACAAAATCCTAAAGGGCAAGGTCCACAAGTACGCGATGGACAACATCGACACAGATGTTATCCTGCCGGGACCTTACCTGAAGATCCATGACCACAAGGAATTGGCGAAGCACGCGATGGAAGGGATCGACCCGGAATTCCCGAAAAAGGTTTCCCAAGGTGACTTTTTGGTCGCAGGCAGCAACTTTGGCTGCGGGTCCAGCAGGGAACACGCGCCGATAGCACTTTCGCAGACAGGGATCAGGGCGATCCTCGCACCGTCATTCGCAAGGATATTCTACAGGAACTCGGTCGACGGCGGATACCTGCTGCCTATAGAGGTGGACGAGCCGACCTTCAAAAAGATCTCGGACAAGGACGAGCTCGAGATCGATCTTGCGCGGAACAAGATAACCGACCTGACCAAGAACGAGCACTATTCGATGAAGCCATTTCCCGAGCTCGTGGCAAGGATTGTCGAGGCGGGCGGGCTGCTGAATTTCAAGCCTGACCCTGTTTAGAGGTTCCCGCCGTCGCATCAAGATGATATATCCCCAAGGTGAATGAGTCAGGCAATGGCGCGGAAAGGCAAGCTGGAAGAAATTTTCAGCAAGGCGCTTCATTCTGGCAACGATGCGAGTTCATATTACGTCAGCTACCGCGACTTTACCAGCGTCGTCGAGGTGACTCTCCCGGAATTCATCAGGCTGTCAGAGAACTTTACGATTATCCCGCAGAGCAGGATTGTTAGCGTAAGGCGAGGAGAGGAGACCCTTTACCGCAGGCACGGCTTCAGCTTTCCTTGACCCAGCCTTCCGGCAGCATCTTGTTCCTGTCTTCTTCCCTACCCGTAGCCGTGGCGTAGCGCCATACCCGGGTGGATTTCCTGTCAGCCCTTACCTCTGCCTTGATCTTTCCAAGTGCTTTGATCTCCTGTTCAAGCCCTGTGACGCTCGCTGTGGTGCCGTATTTCCTGCAGAACTGGCAGTGCTCTTCAAGAGTTCCTGCCTTGCCGGTCTTGACAAGAGGATATGCCCTGCAAGCAAGTGGCCTGCCATCGTAGATTCTGCATCGGTAGCCACCATGGGGTGCCCTGACTGAGCCCTCCACATCGAGAAACGGACATAGATCTCCGTCTTCATTCTTGCCCATCATCTGGTACGCGATTATTTTTTCCGGTGATTCAAGCCCGGTAGCGATCCTGGGCACTATCCTTACGTTGACGTTCTTCTCACGAGCAAGGACCTGAATCCCTGTGATTTCGTCCGGCAGCAGAAGGACGCCTATCTTTCCATGAGCCACCGTTGGATAATACTGTCTGTAGACGCAGCAGTCAGAGCAGTCCTGCACGCAACTAAACTTTCGCATCATGTATGCTTTCCTGAATGCACTTCCATTCCACGCTTTCCGGGGCGAGCTGCGAATACTGCAGGAACGCAATGTCGTAAACTGACTTTGATTTCTTCAGAATTTCCAGGTCAAAATTGCTGCCGTCCTTCTTTTTCTTCTTGCCATTCATCTTGTAGATCCCGAATCGAATAATCGCCTTCTTTTCATAGCCGGCCTTGAATCGCTCATAGTTCTCTGAAACTGGCACCCTCCTGACAAATCCGGTATTGTCTCTGGTGTAGCTGGAGCCACCGTAAAGTATAAACCAGTATTCAGGACCGTCCTCCACAAACCTGAGCTTTATCTTGTCGTCAGGCCACCACTCTACGGTGTTCTTCCATAGCCGGAACGCAAACATCTTGTCCTCGAAGAGAGGAAAGACGTTCATGTAGACGTCGTGATACCTGTATCCAACCCCGACAAAGTCCTTGAACCAGACTATGGGTCTGTCGCTCAAAACGGTTGAATACCCACTTGAACCTTAATAAAAGTCAACTTCATACCCCACCACTAGCCTGGCCCTGACCGGAAAAGGTGCATGTTCAGTAACAGCAGAACGGATCTACCAGGGCGCTCCTCTATATGTCCTGATTTCTTACTACACAATCCTTATTATTCGGTCATTGCTTGTTAGGTTCGACCATTTAATGGCTGAGGTCTACCGCAACAGTGTAAAGATAGTGGGCGAGGTGTTGCGGATTACTGACGAGTCCGGTATGGGCGGCGTCAATCTCACATCGCTTTTGAGAAAGGCCAACCTGTCTTACGGGAGGCTTGCGAACGTCGCCTCAAAGCTCATGCAGGCGGGCCTCATTGACGAGCAGCTTCAGGAAGGCCAGAGAATCTACGTGATAACCTCACGCGGAAGGGATTATCTGCACAAGTATGAACAGTTCACGGAAATCGCCGATTCGTTTGGGCTGAAACTATAGACTATTTTTCCTTCTCTACTGCTTCAATGTGGCATTCGTGGCCGCGGTGTTCCTTGTCCAGCTTTTGGGCCTCGTCGCTTGTAACGGGAAATCGCTCCTGCTCCAGGTGCTGCCCGCCGGCCTTTTCCAGAATCACTTTGCCACAGGTGTCGCAGACGAGCTGCATTACAATGACGACCAATGAATGACCGATGCGCAGCATCAATATTTAGACTATTCTTCCGGGCCTCAGGATTATTTGTTCAGATCAACTGGGATTCGCTTGAATACCTTGCCGATGCTACCCATCATGCCCATCTTCGGCTGCTCCTTTTTTTCAACAGTTTTGAAACATTCCGGGCATAACGCCCTGAGGTTTGCCGGCCGGTTGTCCTTTAGTGACCCGTTGATGTGTTCGAACTGGGGCTGGACGCTCGGGCTGAATTTGACGCTACAGTTGTGGCACCTGTTGTGCGCTTTCTCAAGAACGGTCTGCCTTATGCTAAGCGTCAGGTGTTCGTACTTTTTCCTGTCAAAGCTGGGTCCGCCGGACGGGCCGAAAAACGACACACAGAACAGGGAGCCATTCGACCTTATGTATTTTCCGTTTTACAGCAGCTTGGCACTTCTTGCGACCGCGTAAACGTGCTCCTTGAGGTCGCGCTCGTAAAGCGAATTCATTTTTTCGCGCAGTACCGCCCGGGACTGGGCCCTTTCCTCCTCGTTCGCGGCTGAAAGCGCGGATGCAAAAATATCAGGGAGATTCTCCTTTATCCATCCATCAAGTACAAGGTACCTATTCTCGTTTATCCAGATCACCTTGGAGCTCGACTGGTCGACCTCTTCACTGAACCTGCCTGTTTCTACCCTGTCGATGAGCATGAAGATGCAATTGTTTGGATCTGGGTTGCTTAGCGTTTGGACCATCCGATCGCCTGCCTTGCCTGCCTTTATCCGCTCGATAAGACCCTGCGGACGAATGAATGTGCCCACAACGTGGACCTTGCCCCCGGCCGCAGACTGAATTCGACCGATAATTATTCTGTTGTAGTCGCCGTCCTTTTGAACCACGAAAACATAGCTCCCTGGCTTGATTTCCTGTTTGCCGAACATCCTGCTGTTTCAAGATTAAAGTCGTATCTGCAAATTATATAACGTTATCTCGAAGTTCAGGCATCCTTGAAATACTTGCTGAGCAGCTCTCCCGGGCCGGCAGGAGGGGCCTGCGCCTTCTCTTCCTCAGAAAATGTGACATAGCTCTCCAGCTTTTTGCATCGGTTGCAAAAATGCATCGACTGGGTAACAGCCAAGTGTTCCGTGAATTCATGCGCACAGGAACTGCAAACCATGTCTACCTAGAAAAAGTGACAGTCCGTTGTTACATAAACCTTTGAGAGTCCTCCTAGCCTACAACCACCTGCAGGTGAGAATGCCAGCGCTGCCGGCAGGTCGTACAAGCGCGTTCTGCTAGGCAATGTCATAAGTTTTTCACGATTTTCAGCTCGCACAGTCAAGGAATTGTTTTTTCGGAACATTATCAGCCAGAATTACGTTTATTAACACTGGCTCACAAAGTTAGGGGGTATGCACAAGTTTGACGAGCTTGACATGAGGATCCTGTCGGAATTGACAAGGGATGCGAGCGTCTCGGTGCCAAGGCTTAGCAAGAGGCTCAACGTTAACGCTTCTGTTCTCTATAGCAGAATAAAACGCCTTACGAAGCGCAGCCTCGTCAAGAAATTCACAGTCATTGTCAATGAAAACATGCTGGGGATCAATGTCAAGGCGACCGTCGGGATCAATCGCGATCCAAAACTAAAGGAGCCCATACACAGCGAGCTGATGAAGATCCCGGAGGTCAGATCTCTTTCGGAAGTTACCGGGAGATTCGACATGATAGTGAGCGTCAGCGCGCACACGCTTGAAGAGCTGCACAACGTGGTCATTGAGCGTATCGGCAAGATAGAAGGAATTCAAAACACCGAAACGTTTGTCGAGATGCAGAGAACCGAGAAGGAGCCGGCTTACACCGCCCAGGCGACCATATCCAGGTAAGAACCATCAGATATTTTATATAGCCTCTTCAATACTTTCATTTTGAATTGGCAATAGTCGAACGCAAGATTTCCGACATGATCCAGACACTCAGGTTGGCAAAGAAGACAAGCAGGGAGGACTATTCCCAGCATGCGCGCTTGGTTCTGGTTGGAATGATTGCGGTCGGGGGCGTCGGGTTCGTCATCAAGCTGATAGCCGAGTATCTTACACTGGGCACAAGGTTTGGCTAGCCTTCCAGTAGGATTAAAATACCATTCTGCAATTATTGTTAGTAATGGAAAGATCATCTAGTGACTCTGTAGCCCACGTCAGCGCAAAATCGTGGGATGCCGAAGTGCTCAGGTCGGACGTTCCGGTTTTCGTAGACTTTTGGGCGGAATGGTGTGGGCCGTGTAGGATGGTGGGTCCGGCGGTTGAACAGATTGCGCGGATCATGTACGGCAAGATCAAAGTTGCCAAGCTGAATGTGGACGAGAACCAGGAAATCGCGATGAAGTACGGAGTTCAGTCGATCCCGTCGCTTATTCTGTTCAAGGAAGGAAAAGAGCTGGCAAGGACGATCGGTGCGGCTCCGAAGGAAACGTACTTAAAGTTCATCGAGAAATCGCTGGCGAATTCATGACCTTCTCTCATTTTTGCTATCGACGAAAGCATTATTACCGTACATTATCACGGTAACAAAGATAGCGGCCATTGGGCAAAAAGGAACTTGCAACTCTCTTTTCATCCAATCCAGACCGGTACTACAAGGTGCAGCTGTTCGACAGGCTAGGCTTTGCGCGTCGCAAGTGCAGCATGTGCGAAAAATTCTTCTGGACTCTGGATCAAGGCAGGAGGAATTGCCCCGATCATGAAAACTACAGTTTCATCGGTCAGCCGCCGACGTCCAAGAGGCTCGATTACATCGGCGCGTGGAAGGAGACAGAAAAGTTCTTTGAGGCAAACGGCCACAGCATTGTGGGGCGTTATCCCGTTGTCTGCCGATGGAGAGAGGATCTCTATTTCACCATTGCATCCATCGTTGATTTCCAGCGTGTGGTCGGCAGTAAACTTGTATTCGAATTGCCAGCCAACCCGCTGGTTGTGCCGCAGATGTGTCTGCGTTTTAACGACATCGAAAACGTCGGGATCAGCGGCAGGCATTACACCGGCTTTTGCATGATTGGGCAGACCTGCAACGCCGATGCCGAGGGCGGCTACTGGAAGGATAGGTGCATCGAGCTTGATTACGGCATGATCACGGAGGGCCTCGGGATCAAGCCGGAGGAGATCACGTTTGTGGAGGATGTGTGGATCGGCGCCGGCGCATTTGGATATTCGCTAGAGTATTTTGTGCGCGGGCTAGAGCTCGGCAATGCCGTCTTTACGGAATTTGAAGGCGACGAGAACGACTATCGCGTTCTGCCAAACAGGATAATAGACATGGGCGCCGGACTCGAGAGATTCTCCTGGATAACGAACGGAACGCCGACAAGCTACGACTGCAGCTTCGGGCCCGTCGTGGACAGAATGATTGAAGCGACTGGTACCGAGGTGAACAACGAACTGTTGTCAAAGTACTTTGAAGCCGTATCATCGAAGCTCGCACATGACGGATCTATAAGCGAGCTGCGATCGCTTGTCGCGAAGGAGATGCGCGTTGACAGCGAAAAACTGGCGCGTTTCGTCGCGCCCTACGAAGCCATCTACACGGTAGCCGACCACGTTAGAAGTCTGGTATTTGCGATCTCTGATGGCGCTCTTCCTTCGAACGTAGGGGGCGGCTACAACCTGCGCGTATTGCTGCGGAGGGCGCTGTCGATATTGGAAAGGCTAGGATGGACCCGTATAAAGGTCGAGGACATTGCCGGTATGCATATCGACTATCTGAGCAAGATGTATCCGGAGCTTGAGGATCATCGCTCCGACGTCAGGACGATCCTTGAACTGGAGGCGAGCAGACACATCGGCTCACGCGAGCGGATGAACGCCGTCGTCGCTTTGCTCAAGGCAAGCAAGAAGCAGGAGAAACTCTCCGTTGACGACTTGATTAGGATGTACGAATCTGATGGCATAACTCCTGATTTTCTGCTGGAGCAGGAAGTGATTCAAGTGGTGCCTCCAACATTCTACGCTAGACTTTCGGACCTGCATAACGCAAGCAGGGCGGCAGGCGGCCAGGACATGAAACCAATCGCCGGGCTGGAGGAGCTGCCTCCAACCAAATTGCTCTATTACGGGGACGAGTCCATACGCGACTTCAAAGCCAGTGTTCTGAAGGTCGTCGACAACAAGTTTGTCATTCTGGACCAGACGGCGTTCTATCCTAGAGGAGGCGGTCAGGAGCCAGACACAGGCGAAATCGATGGTGCCAAGGTAGTCGAAGTGACAAAACAGGCGGACCTTGTGATCCATAGGGTAGACGGCGGAGGAAAAATAACCCAGGGGCAGCTAGTTCAGGCAGCGGTTAACGCCGGGAGGCGAGACCGGGTTACAAAGCATCACACGGCGACCCATGTGCTGAATTCTTCCTCAAGGAACACGCTTGGTTCGTGGGTATGGCAAAATTCGGCCTTCAAGGAAGAGTCCTATGGAAGGCTGGACATCACACATCACTCTGCTCTTTCAAGGGAAGAGGTCCAGCGAATAGAGCAGAAGGCGAATAGTGTCATTAGGGAAAACAAGCCAGTAATTGTCAAGACCTATGATCGCGGCGATGCCGAACAGAAATTTACGTTTCGGATTTACCAGGGAGGCGTGGTGCCAACAGGCAACGTTCGCATAGTCAACATCGACAACTGGGACATCGAAGCCTGCGGTGGCACCCATGTTAGGACCACAGGTGAAATAGGACTGGTCAAGATCGTAAAGACGGAGAGGATTCAGGACGGCGTGGTCAGG
>CAZNOV010000071.1:0-7211 GCA_964574725.1 uncultured Nitrososphaera sp.
TGGACTATGTGATGCCCCTTTCTGACCATTGCGATTACAACGAACTCGTTGATGCAGTCAGGCAGTGCAGGCCCGAGAAAGTGTATACAATTCACGGTTTTGCCGCCGAATTTGCCAGCACTCTGCGTGCGATGGGCTTTGACGCAGAGCCACTTGGCAAAAGCAGCAACACGCGAAATACGGAACGCTCGCTGGATTCGTTCACTTAGCATTGTCGGTGTGAACCTGTCAGCACAAAAAATTAAGGTGGTAGATCAGCCAAGCTAAGTTCCTTGCTGGATTCAGCTTTCTCTGGTTCTTCATTTCTCTCTGCAGCCGACTTGTCGTTCTTTTCTCTGATCGCCTTTATCGCGTCAATGCACGCCTTCCTTATTTCCTCGTGCGCGGTGACAGCCAGTATTTCTTCGAGGGAACTAAGCCCGCTCTCGCCCCGCGTTGATAATTCGCTTATCGCAGTCTTTTTTGCACCAGGGTCGTCGTCCCACTTGGCGATCTCTTTGAGTTTCCAGATTTCTTTGAATTCCGACGTGTCTGATCGACCCACCGTATTATGCAACAACTTGTATTTATTGACGCCGCTCTGATGAAAGCATACGATGCACGCATCCAGCCCTAGAATGCTGCCACCCGCGTCTTGAGCAACCTAAACCGCTTGTCCGGCTCTACTTTCGATCCTGGGCACGAAAGTACGGTATGACCTTGTTGCCGAACATTTCGATATTCTTGAAGTAGCCGTCTCCCCAGAACCTGATGATAAAATGGTTGGTCCCGGCCTTGATGAAGCGCTCGAGCATCTGGATCACGTCGTCAGGCTTGCCTACCCCTATTGCGGTTCTTGCAACGCTGTCTGGTATCTTCATGGCGGCGCGCTTCATCTGCTCCATCAGCTCCGGCTTGTTCATCGCGTACTCTGTAAAGTACCTGCGGAAATCAAACTCGGAATCCTGCTGAATATCATGAACCTTAAGGAGCTCGGGCTTGTACAGGCTCACCTTGACGGCGTTTTTCATCTTGTTCCATGCCTCCTCGCCGTCTTCTGTAAAATACACGTCGACATCGTTTGCGAACTGAAATCCGTCAACATCTCTGCCGGCCTTCTTGGCATGGTCTTTGATCACGTTCGCATGGTGCTTGAAAAGCTCCGGTGTATAGCCTATAGGAATCCAGCCATCCCCGAATGTGGCGCAAAGCTCCAGCGTCTTCGGTGCCCCCGCGGCGATGTAGACCGGCGGCCTTGGCTTCCTCACGCTCTTTGCCTGCAGGCATGCGTTTATCAGTTTGTAATATTCTCCGTCATAGTTGACGCGATGATCAGGATCGGACTGAAACAGCTGTTCGATTACTTCGAGCTGCTCCTTGAACTTTGTCACCGGCTTGGAGAACTCGATGCCGAAATCCACAACATTCTGAGCTTCACCGGCGCCGATGCCAAGGATTCCTCTTCCGTGAGTTACCCTGTCGAGCGTCACGGCGGAAAGCGCGATTGCAGAGGGGTGCCTTCGTATGGCGTCTGTGACGCAGGTTCCAAGCTCGACGTTCTTTGTTATTGAGCCGATTGCAGCCAGCAGAATCCAGGCGTCGTTCACGACCGCGTTCTTCCACTGAGGAACGTTGGAGTGATCCATGGCCCAGACGGAATCATAGTCAAGCCTGTCCGCCATCTGGCAGCCTGTCATGATCTGGTTTTCATCCAGACCGAGCCTGGCGACATTAAGCCCCTGCGTAAAACCAAACTTTACTTTTTTCAAAACTTTAATCCTCCAGAGAACGAGACGAGTATGTAGTTATTATTCATTTGACTTTATCAAATAGAGGATATATTTTAATCTTGAGCGCAGTCGAGCCAAATATTCACATCAAGTGGCCCTCGGCTTGAAGATTGTCAACATATTATACTCAAACTGTCAAGAGTGGTTGAATCACCATGTAAAATCACAACCTCGCAACACATGTCGATGTTTGGCAGCGGAAGCAGCAAGGAAAGCGATAGCGTCGACGACCAGTTCATGGGCATAATTGACGACCTTGTGGTTATGTCAGAGCGCGACTCTGAACTTGCCGAGGGCCTGAGGTGGATAGACACACAGTCCCGCAAGCAGGGCATAACTTTCTACGAGATGGCCATGCTGATACTCAGGAAGCACATGGCCGAAAAAAAGGCCAAAGAATGGCTCAACAACAGGCTCAGCTCGTAGTGATAGAACGAACGGCCTTGTTGACTGCCCCCTGGATCCTTGGATCGGTGACGTTTGGGACTATGTTGAATGGCCTCAACTCGTCCTTTGGGATCACGTCCGCCAGCGCGCGAGCAATGCTTACGAGGAGCTGCTGGCTTATCTTCCGTATTCTGTTGTCGAGTACTGCCCTCATCACGAAGGGGAATACAAGGGCGTTGTTAGCCCTGTTTTCAAACTTGTAACTGCCGGTAGCAATCACGCGCGCTCCGGCCTCTACAGCATCCTTTGGATGTATCTCTGGATCGGGGTTTGTCAGCGGAAATATTATCGAGTCCTTGTTCATGGATCTAACCATGCTAGAGGTCAATAGGTTCTTTACTCCGGATACGCCGACGAATACGTCCTTTTGCTTTATCGCCTCTGCAAGGGTTGTGATGCCGTCAGGTATCCTTGTTATCGACGCAAGCTCGGCCTTGTACTTGTTCATAGTTTGCGGTGACCTTGATGTTGAGACTACACCCTGCGAGTCGACTACAACTATGTCTGTGATTCCGACGGCTTTCAATATCCTTACAATGCCATAGCCCGCGGAGCCGGCGCCCGCAACTACGACACTTGTTTCTTCGACCTTTCGCTTTGTAAATTTCGCCGCGTTTAGCAGCGCAGCCAGAGTGACAACAGCAGTGCCGTGCTGGTCGTCGTGGAAAACAGGGATGTCAAGCTCATTGCTGAGCCTCTCAGTAATCTCGAGCGCCTTTGGAGTTTCAATGTCTTCTATGTTGATTCCACCAAATACGGGGGAAATG
Organism: uncultured Nitrososphaera sp.; assembly: GCA_964574725.1. Lineage (GTDB taxonomy): Archaea > Thermoproteota > Nitrososphaeria > Nitrososphaerales > Nitrososphaeraceae > Nitrososphaera. Next base: position 2,984 of record CAZNOV010000071.1, read on the forward strand.
TGCTTTACAGTCTTGATTATTTCTTCGGCATCGGTGGTATGAAGACAGATTGGAAACGCATCCACATTGCCAAACTGCTTGTAGAGCAGGGACTTGCCTTCCATGACCGGAAGCGCCGCCTCCGGTCCCAGAGATCCTAGACCAAGCGTCCTCGTTCCGTCTGTTACGATTGCCACGTTGTTCCATTTCGAGGTATACTCGTACGCCTTCTCCTTGTCTGCAGCTATCTCCAGGCATACCTCCGCGACTCCTGGCGTGTAAGCCACGCTTATCTCCCTAGGGGATTTTACCGAGACTTTGCTCCTTATTTCGATCTTGCCACGCAACTTTTTGTGGAGCGCAATGGCTTCCCGCCCGAGAGCGACCTTGCCGCCGGCCGGTTTTTGGTTTTCTGGCCGTGACGACTTTCCTCTCACAAATGTCTCCATTCGATTAATCTGTGCACTCGGAACTTTGTTCAATTGAACCTATTTATCAAGTGTGCTGCCCGGGGCGGACGCGGCGACTCTCCTGCTGGAAAGCGGGATGTATTCGCATCCCATAGGACCGCAATACTTGCCAACATATACTGCCTTTGGACGGTACAGCGCCGGCTTTGGCGCGGCTTCGGCAAATTTTTCCTCGATTACATGTGCTGCCCAGCCAGCGATCCTAGAGATTGCGAATATCGGAGTATTGAGATCCATGGGGATCCCCATGCTGTAATAAACCGAGGCGCTGTAGAGGTCAACATTTGGATATATCGCCTGCCGCTTGTTTTCAAGCATCCACTTCTTCGTCGCATCCTCCGCCTTTTCTGTTATTTCGTACCACTTGTTGTTCTTTTCCTTCGAGATTCTGGCCGAAAGGCGCGCGAGAATGTCGGCTCTAGGGTCGGTCACTCGGTATACTGCGTGCCCCATTCCCATTATCCTGCCGCCGGACTGAAGACGCTTTGCAACCCAATTCTTTGCTTCGGCTGGATCGCCTATTTCAAGGAGCATCTTCATAACCTGAACATTCGCGCCGCCGTGAAGCTCTCCAGAGAGCGCTCCTGCCGCACCGCTGATGCAGGAGTACATGTGAGCTCTGGTCGACGCTATCTCTCTCGCTGCAAAGGTTGACGCGTTAAAGCTGTGCTCAGCATGCAGTATCAGGCAAACATCCATTACCCTAGCCTCATCTGGAGAAGGCTTGACTCCCCTCAGGGTGTAGAGAAAGTTCGCGGCATGAGAGACTTCCCTTTCTTCCATGGGATCGACGACGTGCTGTCCGTTTCTTATCCTAGCCCATGCGGCGACGATCGCCGGAATTTTTGCCGCAAGAATTATCGCGCGTCTGATATGGGCCTCCTTTGAAGAATCGTCGATACTGAGATCATAATCCGCGAGTTCGGAAATGCAGGACTGAAGCACATCCATCGGCTTGGCGCGCTTTGGCCTGTTTCTCATGCTTCTTATCAGAGGCTCCGGGAGCCCGCGGGCTTCCTCCACCCGCCTCTTGAAATGCTTTAGCTGATCCTCTGTTGGCAGGTCGCCAAACAGGAGCAGGTAAGCCGTTTCTTCGTAAGTTGAGTGCTTGACAAGATCAAGAATGTCAAAGCCCCTGTAGATGAGCTTGCCATTTTCGCCGTCAATTGAGCATATTTTAGTGTCTGCAACCTCTATATTTCGGAGGCCGATGTTGCGAGCGTCCATTTACTGCTGTACAGCCATACTTGCTCTCATTTTCTATTTTAAGTTAATGTCGCAGCTTTGTTGAGCCAGCTGTCAGATAAATCACAGGACAACAGTCCACCTTCCAGCCGGGAAATTAGAAAAAGGTCATAGTAATTATAGCACTCCAAGCAATGAAACTCCGCGCTTGAAAAAAGGATTGACCTACCGGGACGCCGGTCTGGATGTAAAGCAAATACGTGCCGCGCAAGAATCTGTTGGCGAGATCCTCGCTCTGACGAGCAAGTTTCTGTCAGGAGCCAAGGTTCTTTCGGGCTTTGGTCATTACGCAGGGCTGATAAAACTTGGCAGCAGCACACTGGCGCTTCACACTGACGGAGTGGGAACGAAGGTTCTGGTAGCTCAGCTGATGAACCGGTTCGACACCATCGGAATTGACTGCATCGCAATGAATGTCAACGACGTGATCTGCGTGGGCGCCCAGCCGGTTGGATTCGTTGACTATGTAGCGCTGAGGGCGCCAAACGAATGGCTGCTTCGGGAGATCGCCAAGGGGCTTGTCGAGGGCGCAAAACAATCCCGCATGGCCATCGTTGGAGGTGAAACGGCAATCTTGCCTGATCTGATAGCCGGCAACGAGGAAAACGCATTCGACCTGGCTGGGATGGTTATGGGCAGCATAGGTGGCAAGCCAATTCTGGGTGATACGATAAGGCCGGGAGACGCGATCCTTGGAGTGGAGAGCAGTGGTCTTCATTCCAACGGGTACAGCCTTGCGCGAAAGGTTCTGCTGTCAAGGTACTCTGTTGATGACATTCCGGATAGTATGATACAAACGGTAGGCGAGGAGATGCTCATCCCTACCAGAATCTATGTCAGGCCAGTAATGGAAGCACTGAAAAAGAAAATCACGATACACGGACTTGCGCATATCACTGGCGGCTCATTCACAAAACTACCACGACTCAATGCCAGACTAAGGTACGATCTTGAAGACCTTCCGGCGCCAACTGGGATATTCAAACAGATTCAGGTGGACGGTGAGATAGATGGCAGGGAGATGTACCGAACATTCAACATGGGAATAGGATTTTGTCTGATCTGCCCAACGCCCTCTACCGAGGGCATCATTCGAATTTTCGCAAAGTATCGGATGCGCTGCACAACTATAGGATCTGTCCAGAAGGGGACAGGAGAGGTCGTTGCAAGAATAGCCGGAAAAAAGGAAATTCTATGATACACAAAAATTAATATGCGTTGATCGGCAATTTTGAAAAACATTGCTAGCAGTCCGCGGCGACAATTACCAGCAGGCGTGCAGAGCAATAGCTCAGAGGATCGAAAGTGATGGTAATCTCCTGTCCACTAGACATGTGCTAAGAGTTGTAAGAGAGGTTGCGTCCGAGTATCGCTTGGACACGATGCCAAAAAACGAGCACATCATCCATTACATGCGCAGCGCTCCAGCCCGCCGGCTTCTTATGGTCAAGCCGGCAAAGACTGCATCAGGCGTGGCAGTAGTCGCAGTCATGCCCAAGCCCTACCAGTGCCCGCACGGCAGGTGTATCTACTGCCCTGGAGGAATCGAGTTCAACACGCCGCTCAGCTACGTTGGAACCGAGCCGGCAACCAAGGCTGCACAGAAATTCGACTACGACCCCGCACAGCAGGTGAGAAGCAAGTTGGAACAGCTGCGGGCAAGAGGGCATGACACGGGCAAGACCGAACTCGTGATCGTGGGCGGGACGTTTCCATTCATGCCAGTCAGCTACCAGAGAGGCTTTGCAAAGTCATGCTACGATGCGCTGAACGGGTTCGTTTCCAGCACACTTGAGGACGCAATTCTCTCTAACGAGACTGCGTCCAATCGCTGCGTCGGATTCACTGTGGAAACAAAGCCCGACTATTGCAAGGAGCCTCACCTAGATCTGATGCTGGAGCTCGGCATCACGCGGGTAGAGATAGGCGTGCAGTCGCTTCGCGATGAAGTCTACGAGCTAGTTAACAGGGGTCACACCGTGAAAGACGTCGTTAATGCTTTCAGGATCGCGAAGGACGGCGGATACAAAATAGTTGCACACATGATGCCAGGGCTTCCTGGAAGCTCGCCGGAGAAGGACATCGAGGACTTTAAGCGGTTGTTTGAAGACGAATCATTCAGACCTGACATGTTAAAGATTTACCCGACCCTTGTACTTGAACACACCGGTCTGCACAACTTGCATGCTAGGGGCAGGTATCACGCCTACGACAATGAGGACCTAGTGAGGGTGATTGTTGAAGCAAAAAAAATAATCCCGCCTTGGGTCAGGATAATGCGCGTGCAGCGCGAGATAGAATCCGATGATATCATCGCAGGTCCCAGAAGCGGGAACCTGCGCCAGCTGGTCCACCGAGAGCTCGACCGGCAGGGCCTGAGGTGCAGATGCATCAGATGCAGGGAGGCAGGGCTGCAGAGAAGATATCCCCAGGCAGACGACATTGCACTTTGTAGGCTCGACTACCAAGCCTCCGCCGGACGCGAGATATTCCTGTCGTACGAAAGCATAGATGGCAACACGATAGTTGGATTT
>CAZNOV010000072.1:0-6988 GCA_964574725.1 uncultured Nitrososphaera sp.
GTGCAAACTCTGTTCGATCATTCCTTTGACGACGACCACCGACGAAGCGTATCTTGAATTTTTGGACCGCTACGACTCCGGCGACGGGATCGCTGAGGCGGGCGACCTGAAGCTATTGATGGAGAAGGAAAAGATAATACGCTCTCCGGAAGAAATCAGCGCTCTTCTGTCTTCGAACGGACAAGCGGGCGACCCGCTACTCGAAGACATCATGCGATCACAGCAAGATTATGTTGTTGACTTTAGGATTATCGAAGAGCCTCCTCCGGATCCCGGCTCGAACCTGGCCAACCTTCCGGTGGACGAAGGCATCATCGGCGTCTTGAATCAGAAAAAATTTGACCACCTCTACGCGTTCCAGGAAGAGGCCGTAAAGAAAATCCTGCAGGGAAGAGATGTCGTCATTTCTGCACCCACCGCCTCGGGCAAGACAGAGGCATTTTGCATTCCTGTTCTTCAAAAGATCGCTGAGCGGCTCCCGCGTTTTGGCTCCCTTCGCACGGGCGAGGAAAGAAAAGTATCGGCAATTTTTGTCTATCCAACAAAGTCCCTCTCACGGGATCAGCTCCCAAAGATTAGGGAGCTTGCAGAGCCACTAGGCGTAATGGCAGCAGTTATTGACGGAGACACGCCGGAAAAAGAGCGTCGCTCGATCCTGCTCGCGCCGCCCGACATACTTGTCACGAACTTTGATGTGCTGCATTACCATTTGATGCACCGGACTAGATTGTCGACGCTGCTCAAGAGTGCCAGGTTCATGGTAGTGGACGAGGCTCATGTGTATACCGGGGTCTTTGGAGCCAATGTCCATCACATCATTTCCAGGCTCGAGAGATTTTCCGGCAAGTTGCAAATAATCGCGGCGTCTGCCACACTCCCGAACGCTGCAGACTTTTGCAAGTCGCTTTTCGGCCGAGAAATGCTCGTCATAGAGGGAAGAGGGAGGCGCGGGAGAATCAGTTTTACGATAATCTTCCCCTCACTGCGATCCCATAGATCGCTGACGCTCGATCTCCTAAGGCAGACAACAAGAAGGGGACACAGGACCATTGCATTTGCGAGCTCGCACCTTGGTTCAGAGCTTCTCGCCTTCTATGGATCGCGCCAGGGCGTGAGCATCAAGGTGCACAGGGCGGGCCTCACCCCATCCCTCAGAAAGGAAGTGGAGCAGCAGTTCAAGTCAGGCAAGCTGTCGGCGATCTCTGCGACGCCGACCCTTGAGCTGGGAATAGACATCGGCGATGTTGACGCAATAATCTCAAACATAGTCCCCGTGAACAGGCTCCTCCAGAGAGTCGGGAGGGCCGCAAGGAGGGGTCAGCGCGGGTACGCATTTCTTGCCTTGGGCAATGACCCAATAAGCCAGTACTACAAGATGCACCCGGCTGACTACCTTGATGATCGCGAATACGCATATACCGACCCTTCAAACCCGTTCGTGCAGGAGTACCAGGTGCTGGCGATGGCATGCGACAGGCCCTTGTCAATGACCGAGTCGCGGCCGGTGTGGGCCACGCTGCAAGCGCTTGTATCAAAGGGCCTGATCAACGTGGTCAACGAGAGGTTCGTGCCTGACCTGAGAAAGGCGATGGGGCTTCTGAAGGAGCATAGCATACGAGGAATTGGGAGCAGGGTCGATATCCGGTTCAACGGGAAAATAGTGGGTGACAGGGCGCTGCCGCAGGCACTTGAAGAGCTGCACCCCAGCGCTATTTACTTTCTCGCCGGAAGAAGATATAGAGTGCAAGAGCTTTATTTCGAGCCAGAGAAAGGCAGCCAGCCCTATTCGGTGCTGACATCGATCCCGTCGGACTATCCGTACTATACGAAGGCGCTCACGGATGAATGGCCATCAATCCTCGAAAGATATGAAAAAAAGAAAGTCTTTGGCGTGGAGGCAGCCTATTGCTCCTTAAGGATCAAGAAGCAGGTGCTCGGCTACGCGAACATCGAGATTGGCAAGGAAGTCGCGCAGGGCAAGAAGGTGATGCTGGAGAAGCCCCTTGAATTCGAGTTCCTGACAAAGGGATTTGTCTTCCGGGCTCCGCGGCCGACCGACAGTTTGGCGAGAGCGGAGGACGGGCAGTACGTGGAAATGAGCGCGTTCCACGCTTCAGAGCATGTACTGATCGAGGGAAGTGCGATGATAACAGGAGGAGCTTCCCAGGATCTTGGCGGCATTTCACTTGGCTCGTCAGGGCTCATTTTTGTCTACGATGGAAGTGTTGGGGGCAATGGAGCAAGCAGGGCCCTTTACGACAAGCTCGAACGATCTTTCGGAAGGGGATTGAGGATCCTGTCCGAATGCCCCTGCACAAGCGAGAGCGGGTGCCCTCGCTGCACCTACTCCTATCGCTGCGGCAACAACAACGAGTACCTGCACAAGGCATCGGCAGTCGAAGTAATGAAAAGAATAATCGACGGTGAGCAGACGGAAATCGGAGATCAGGTATGGGGAGACCGGGCGTTTGTTTGACGGGTAAGGTTTAAGAGTAGTCCTGAGCGGTTTTCATCCAAATAAAATTGGAAGAAGCGGTCGAAGCGCGAGTTGCGGGAACGCGCGAAAGATGGAAGACCCTTGAACACCGAGGCGTTGCATTTCCACCCGAGTACCAGCCAAGGGGAATCGTGATCCGGATCAAAGGCGAAAAGTTCGTGCCGAACAGAGATCAGGAGGAGCTGATCTACGCGTGGGCGAAAAAGAAAGACACCCACTATGTCCAGGATCCCATCTTTCAGGAAAATTTCATGAGCGACCTTCGAAAACTTTTGCCGGAAAAATACAAAGGCATCAAAATAGGCGACATAGACTTTTCGACCGCATACCGGCTCGCCGATGAGGAAAAAGTGATGAAGGAGAAGGAAAAGGAGAGAGTGCGAATTCTGCCAAGGGAAGAAAAGAAGAAACTCTCACAGACGAAAAAAGCTGAGAGGGAGCGCCTGAAAGCAATGTACGGCAAAGCGGTTGTAGACGGCGCTGAAGTCGACATCGCAAACTGGTTAGTCGAGCCTCCAGGCCTCTTCATGGGCAGGGGCCAGCATCCAATGCGCGGAAGGTGGAAGCCTAGCGTAAGCCCAAAAGATGTCACGCTCAACCTGGGAAATAATGCCCCTGTACCGGAAGGCGCGTGGCACGAAATTGTTCACGATCACTCCTCGACATGGCTGGCCACCTGGATGGAAACCCTGACAGGGAAGAGAAAATACGTGTGGCTCCATGACTCTGCTGCGCTACGACAAGACAATGACAAGGCAAAGTACGACAAGGCCCAGAAACTCGCGGTCCAGTTTGACGCTGTGCAACGGGAAATCATCAGGCTGATGATGAAAAATTCTGACAAGACTGCCACCGTCGCATATCTTATTTTCAGGCTTGCCATGAGGGTTGGTGACGAGAAGGATCCCGACGAGGCCGACACCGTTGGTGCAAGTACGCTGAGAGTCGAGCACATAAAGTTTCCCCAGGTTGGTGGCAGGCAGCTGCTAGAGTTCAACTTTCTTGGAAAGGACAGCGTGCCGTGGCAAAAGACCCTGGAAATCAACTCGGAAGACACCAAAGCCCTGTTCAACAACCTGAAGAAATTCATGCAAGGCAAGAAACCAAGTGAACCAATATTTGATGGCATAAATTCCAGAAAGGTCAACGCGTTTCTCCAGACCATCATGCCCGGACTGACCGCAAAGGTATTCAGAACTTGCATCGCAACCAAAGTCGTGCAAGAATCGCTTTCTAGAACGAGAATAGATAGCACTGCTTCGGAACCCCGAAAAGTCTACGTTGCCAAGTCGGCCAACTTGGAGGCGGCCATCACGTGCAACCACAAGAAAGGCGTAGACCCAAAGAATCCCAACGCCAAGAAGGCAATCGAAAAATTTGAAGAATCTGTTGCAAAAAAGAAGGATACGATTGCCCAACTTAAGCAGGATATTGCCAACAAGAAATGGAAGACGGAGGTTCAGGAAAAGCGATTGAAGGAGAGATTAGAAAAAGTTGAGGTGCAGCTGAAACTGCAGCAGGAGACCCGCGACTACAGCCTTGGCACCTCTCTCCGGAACTACATCGACCCGCGCGTCATGAAGGCGTGGCTCAATTATGTCGACCTTGACTGGACAAAGGTATACACATCCACGCTGCAGAGGAAATTCAAGTGGGTCGAAGATTATCGGGACAAGAACTTTAGAACATTCTATCCAGAGTCAAAGAACTAGATCTTTCAGAAGACTTATATCGTTTCTTCATAAATTTCATGTTGGAAAAGTCGTATTCATGGTATCTACGTATCGTTCGGGAGATGGTACCAGAAATTGCCTTCTAGGGATATTCTTCGCTGTCTCCATAATCTCCACTTCCGCTGCCTCTTCCTACGCTCAGGTCGAGCGAGGTTACACTTCAGAATCGCTCTTTATAACACTATTTTCAAACGGCGATGCACTCGTTCAGTACGACATTGGCATCAACGACCCGCTCGCCGAAGAAACAAGGATCGAACTTTTCGCTGAGACCAGCGTAAGCAACCTGATAGTCGTGGATGAGGAGGACAATGTCATCGAATTTGGTCCAGGCGACAGTCCAAATGAGATAATACTGAGAACTCCAGGCGTGTCAAACGCGATAATCAGCTACTCGACGCAGGACCTAGTGGACAAGATCCAAGGCAAATGGATATTCTCGTTCAATTCGAGCTCCATCGGGTTCGCGGTTAGGCTTCCTCCCGACAGCGTGCTCATAGATCTAGGAGAGAACTTTCCAACGATCACACAGTACGGGGACCGGCAGCTACTGACATTCAAGCCCGGAAACGTCAGATTTGTCTATGTAATAGGAGTTATCGGCACGGAGGAGCTGGCGAATATCGTCATCAGACTCGGCCAAACCACGATCAAGGAGACCAGCGAGAAGTACCCCGGTATCGTCCTTACGGGCGCAAACGATCTCCTCCAGCAAGCGATCGATGCGCTGGATGCCGGAAAATTCTCAGACGCCGAAAATCTTGCCGGGCAGGCAAGCGATGCCGCCTTAGCCACTGGGAGGGACTATGAAGCGGCACAGAGGGCGATAGCGCAGGCTGACAGCGAGATAAGACAGGCTTCGGCCGAAGGACGCGATACCAACGCGGCAGCTGGATTGCTGCAGAAGGCAAGTGCTGAATTCGCGGCAGCCAATTACGCCGCTGCGAGAAATTCTGCCGAAGATGCCGTGGCAGCGATTGGCGAGAAGTCGCCCATGCCAGGGATGCCACTTTTCGTAATCATTGTGGCAGTTGTCGCCGCGGGTGGAGGAATAGGAGCCATGGTCCTGCTCCGGATGAGAAAACCAAGACCGGTAGTCTCACAGCAAAGAATAGCCGAAGAGGCAAGGCGCAATCAGTCACCCGATGTCATCAGCAAGAAACCTCCTTCGAATCCTCTTACAAAATTGGAGACACGACCGACAGAGCCACAACCGCCTGGACCTATTACACAGGTGGAGAACCAGCCCGATAGATCAATTGCAGCTCCTGCCACCATTCCTGAATCCCAGATTGACAAGTCACTCCTTTCCCGCATTGTGTCGAGAATAGTCGAAGAAAGGACTCACCTTCGCCCAGAAGACCAAGAAGTGCTGCGGTACTTGGCTGAAAAGGAAGGAGCAGCATTTGAAAGTGAACTCCGCACAAGGTTCCAGCTTCCCAAGACTACAATCTGGAGGCTGGTAAAGCGGCTCGAGCGCGAGGAACTGGTGGAGATAAGGAAGGCCGGCGGCCAGAATCTCATCAAGCTGAAATTCGAAAACAGACAGCCTTGACGGTGGCTGCCGTCCCGACGATGTTCTAGATTGGGGACAGTAAATTCCATGGTGGTGGAAATAGTCTGACCCGGTTAGCGCGGAATGCTCTCCGCACTCTTTCCTGGCCTCAGATGTTTTATCGCGCCTATGATCAAGAGGACGATCCCCGCGATAACGAGAACAATACCTACGATTATGCCGATACCATATGCAAGAAATGATTGAGCTGAAGGATCCTCTACATTCAGCCCACCGTCTTGTTCGGGAAATGGAGATTTGCCAACACCTCCGCTGACGACAACAGCTCGAGTCCCGACATTCTTGATATCGAAGGTATGGTCGCCTGCTGTCTTGGTTGCTACGGTGCTAGTAAATGGCGTGCTGGTGATGTTGTACATCTTTAGGGTTCTTCCCTCTGGGTCGGTCAGCAGAGCCCTGAGCGGGACATCAGAGGGTTCCGCTGAGAGTTGCAAAGCCAGCTGCCTTCCTGCAGGAAGGCCCTTCAATGTGGCGCTGTGTGAGGTGTCCGGCTCTATTGTAACCGCGTCAATAATGACCGCATCTTTAAGGAATTCTTTTGCGACTGTAAATAATGATAGACCGGCTATGACAAGGCCGGCGGCCAGCAAGGCCCCACCGACAACAAGAATAACAACGCTCCTTTTCACGAACGAGATAGAAATGAACATCGTATTAGTATTTTGCGCTGCTAGCTGCATGTCATTAGGAATGATTTCTCCCGGGCTCGGACCCTAATCTGGGTTGACTTATATTATCTGTCGCGAAATTCCATGTGGCACTTGCCGCAATGCGCAGCCGGGGTAGCTCAGCTTGGTTAGAGCGTACGACTCATAATCTCACATGATAGGAAATCGTAAGGTCGCGGGCTCAAATCCCGCCTCCGGCACCTTTACTTCTGAACGACATCCATGTTGATCTCTGCAGGTCACGTCACCGCTCGAAATCCGCGACACAAACGAGCGTTATAATATGGCTCGCGGCATTCTAGGATGAAGTAGGGGATGCCAAGAAAGACGATCTATGGTAAATGCCCAAAGTGCAAAACCAAAAGTCAGCTCGAAGTTGTCTCCGGCAATCCCGGAAAGGAGAAGTTCAGATGCAACCAATGCTACCACACCTTTGGCATGGATGAGTTGTAGCAGCAAGACACGATTATATATGATCTCCAAAGCAAGTTTTGTCGGTGCCGTCGTAGCTCAG